>JBMOEX010000009.1:0-30356 GCA_049314535.1 Vampirovibriophyceae bacterium
ATACGGCGGATTCCCAATCACAATATCAAAACCATCTAAACCAAACATAAAATGAGTATCAAAAAAACCACAAACATTCTCAGAGTCAAAGGGCTGATAGGTTTTAAGCTGTTTCTGTCTTTCAGAAATACCATTTTTAGAACTATTTAAAACATTCTCGCCGAGCAGTTTCTTAAATTCTACCTGTAATTTTTTCTTTTCAGATGCTAGTTTAGTGTTAAAGTACTGTTCCTGAAAGAACTTTAGGGATTTTTCAAATCCTACATCATCATAGAGGCTAAGCTGAGAATTTACTTTAAGTGGTATTAAACTATTAGCGCAAATAAATTTAAAATCTAAATTTGGTAAAGGCTCTACGCCAGAATTATCAGCACTAGCTTTTAATTCTATGTCTACGATTAAGCTTAACCAAGCTCTTAGCCTAGATATCTCTATGGCAGTAGGTTCTATATCTACACCATAAATATTTTCAGAAATAATACCTTTTTTAGTTTTATAGCTATCTAACCTGCCATCTAACCTAGCATAGGTCGCAAGTATAATCTGTAACATCCCAATGGGGAATGCACCCGAGCCGCAAGCTGGGTCTAAGAGTTTTAAATTATCTAAAGCCTCTACTAGATGAGCTTTATAGGGATTTAAATCAGCTCTATCATTTTTATAATCAAAATCATGTTCTTTTTTATCTAGTAATAAATTTAGTATTTTTTCCTTTCTGTTATCATCTCCTAATTTTTCAGAAAGATAGAGCCTTAAACTCTCTCTACACATATAGTCTACTATCTCACGAGGTGTGTAAAAGGCTCCCTTAGCTTTTCTCGCTTGTTCACCTGTATCGTTAGATTGTTCAGCTAATAAATTCTCAAAAATGCGTCCTAGCATTTCTGGATCTATAGCTACTTGTTGAAAATCGCTGCTACTCTCATCTGTCGTGAAATTATATTTATCAAGAAAATCATAAAAAAACTGATGAAAGTAATCATTTGGAAAGGAAATCTTAGCCTCCCTGTAGTGATCATTTTTTCTAGCTTCAAATAAACCACCATTTAAAAAAGGGGTTTTACGATCTAGGCTATTTCTATTGCCTTGAGGTGTATTTAGAATATCGAAGAACAGCACTTCTAGTTTTTTATTATAAAATTCTGTAGCAGAGAGGTTTTTAGCATCGAAATAATTAAATTCTTCAGCGATAATATTTTTCTTTCTTAAAAACCAACAAAAAATAATTCGTCCTATTAGCCTCGTGGTGAACTGTTTAGCTGCATATTCATCTAAAATTTTATTATTAACTAAATGCTGTACTTCTAGTGTAAATAATTCGGCGATATTTCGATAGAATTCTTTATTTAAAGGATGTATATCAAAGCTATCCCAGAGTATTTGATGTAAAGTCTTTCTATTACTATCTTCTGGGCTTAAATACCATTTCTCTAAAATCTGTTTCTGTGTGTTTGTAAGAGTTTTATGTAATTCTAAAGTTCTAATTTTATAATTATTGCTTAATGCGATGATCAGACGATCAGCCTTGTCTGGCACTATAAAATCTATACCAATATTATATTTTTCGTAATTATATAATTCATCATCTTCGAAATTAGGCTCTAATCTGTGTACTAAGTTAGAAATGGTTCTGCGATTAGTTTTCTTAGCCCAGAAAAGCTTAAAGTCGATATTTCTATGATTCTGTGACGCTAATTGATAATAAGCTTTTCTATCACTGTATTTAGGGGCTTTATGAGTCCAAGCATCATTCTTTTGTAAAACAGATGACATAAGAAGTTCAACTTTGTTCATTTCACCTGATATTTTGAGTAGTTCTAATAATTCTTGTGCAATAACTGTGCAGCTTCCAAAGCTTTTTTCTTCTGAAGCCTTATGAAGCTTCGTATCTATATGATCAAAGAGAAGGTTTAAGGCTTTAACGTTAAGGCTGCTGTTATTTATTGTGCTTGACATAGAAAAGTAGTGGAACTATTTGGTCTGGATTTAATCTTTCTTTCTTATCATAGCTTGACTCACGAGATATTCTAATTAGTTTATCTAGCTCAGCTTGATAGCTTTTATTTTCTCGCTGTAATTTTATAATGCTACGTAATAGTTTTGAAAGAGTTTTTTTATCCAAATGGTTAGTGGTATTGAAGGCTGCCGCCACCATTTCAATATCTTCCCTACTGTAATGAAGATGCAACATTATTTTTAAAAGCTGCTGTTGCTGCCCTTTGAGTGGCAGCTCCTCTTTTACTATAGATAGATAGTGATTCGGATCACTAGCGATTTCTCTAAAGTTTTTTTTATTAAGGCTTATTTTATCTATCATTCTTGCAGATTCTTCTTTGGTTACTTGTAGATAATATAAAGCCTCTAAGTTATTTACTAGACTTATATCTTCAGCATGTCTATTCATCTTTATAAAGCTTTTATCTAGTATCTGAGAGCCTTTCATCAGGCTACTAAAAACCATTATCTCGGGAGTCCCAGTATTTAACTTTATGTTTGGAATTGAAGACCATTTCCCAGCAGCTATGCCATAAATAAGTTTTTTATATTCTGCATTCTCTTCTTGATGAAAGCGTTTTAGATCTATAATAAACTCATCTTCGACTAAAAGAAAATCTGAGGCTCTTTCGCTCTGTATTAGTGCTTCTATTCTTTTTCTATCATCATTGCTATAGATATTTTCTAAGGTTTCAGTATATTCAATAGGGTTTGCGGTCTCTCCTAGTACGGATTGATCGTTACCGATAGTTTGATTAATGATATTAATTTTACTTTCTAAGCGCTTCACTAATTTTAAATATGACTCTATATTCTTTTCTGGATGCATATTATAGATAAAAACTTCATCATGCTTGGAGCCTAATCTATTAATTCTGCCATTACGTTGTATCATTCTGACAGGATTCCAGTGCAAATCATAATTAATAATGATGCCTGCATCTTGTAGATTCTGTCCCTCTGAAAGAATATCTGTAGAAAATAAATATTTTAATTCTGTTTCATCGTCCTTTAATGTGTGGTTTTTAGAAATAGGAGAAAATTTTCCAGCTAGATTTTCGGCATCATTGCGATTACGAGATGAGAGGAAAGCTATTTCTTCATTTAGAATAAATTCAGAAGATTTTAGTACTAGAGATTCTCTGAGATATTCTATAGTATCTGCAAAATAAGAAAATACTAGAACCTTCTCTGAGCCAAATTCTTTTAACTTTGCTATTAGGGCTGAAATTTTAGAATCATCTTTTTCTAAAATATTTAAAATCGCAGAAATAATGTCTAAGAGCTCAAACTCTATTTCTATGTCTTTCTTTAAAACCTCTAGTACATATTTATGTGGATCCAAATGATCTAAGACCTCCTCTCCGACTTGGAAATCTTCATAGTTACTCTCATCTGTATTATTTAGAAGCTCAAAGTAAACATCAGAATTTTTAAGAGAAATTATATGATTTTTGTCTATACCTTCCTTAAAAATGCTTAACTTCTTTTTATAATTATCTACAGAGTTTTTAATTGCTCTAATAGAGGATTCTAAGCGTTTTAGGAACATGGTTCTAAAAATTCCGTAAATCCCTCTTTGCTGCTGTAATTCACGGCTCTCATCTCCTTCAAGCCTCAAGTCTTTTATTTGTGCTGGAGTCTTTCCATAGTATTTCGTCTGATAAATTTTCCATCTATACGGTATAAATCCAAGCATTAGGATTAACTGAAATATAAAATGAGTTGGCGCTAAACTTTTTAAATCTTCTAAATCCCTTTCCCTGACTAATAAGTCTAACTGATTTAAGGGATGCTTTAGTAAATCACATTTTTCAATAATTTCATCAGTATCTTTTTTATAAATATCAGTTAGATTTATTTTTTCACTAGGTAATTTTAATATTTTTTGATTTAGCTCTAAAGATGTCCTATAAGGGAGATTCTCAGGAAATGATTTTGGAAAACCTTTAAGCTCACCATTGATGAGGAGTTTTCCATATTCTTTTTCAATGCCTTGCCTTGTTCTTCGTACTACTATTTCTCGAATCACTTTACTCATAATGCTTTTAATTTCTGAATAATCTATTTTTTCGGGTTCGTCATTGTTTATGCATCTCTTGATCTTTTTCTGTAAATCTTCTACCGCAGAGACGAAATCTTTAGTTATAGTATTGCCAGTTTCACTATCTATGGTCGTTATATATATGGAACTAGTGTCACCACGTGTGCCTAAAAGGATTTGATTAGTAATATCTTGGAGTTCATTATTAATCGGTGTTGCTGTAAGCAATAAGACATGAGCTTTTTTATTATTTCTAATCCACTCTAATAATTTTAAATACCGAGTTCCAGTTGTTTTTCTTAAATTGTGTGATTCATCAATGACAAATAAAGATACTTCAGCGATATGATCAAAATTCATTTCTGCCTCTATCTCATTTAAATTTTGGAGGGTAATGATGCTACGAATATCTAAACCCTGCTTCATAGTTTCCTTTGTCCATTGACTTTTCAAAGATTTGGGACATATAACGACGACCCTTTTTCTTCCATCGGGACTATCTAGATATTCCTGCATAACTCCTATTGCAGTGATAGTCTTACCAAGTCCTACTGAATCAGATAACATCGCGGTCTTATGCTTTTTTAATTTTTTTAAAAGCTGTTGAATATTTTTTCGTTGAAACTCTAAGAGTTCGTAAGTTTGTCCAACTCTATTACCCAGATTCTCTTCTTCTAATTCATCTTGATACAGTTCATACAGCGTCTTGATATAAACCTCGTATGGACTAAAGAGCATATCACCAGCTGGTGACTGCTCTAATAATTCTATAAAACGCCCACTCCATGCTTCTGTCGCTTCGTCTTTCCATAATTCATTAAACCAGAATAGGTGTCCAGTTTCTTGCTCCGTGTTTCTTGGTTCGTACAGAACCACTCGCTCATCTTCTTCTAGGGCGTTTAATTCCGTATTTAAATTTAAACCATTTCCAGTAAAATTAGATGAGCCTATAATCCCTATAGCCTTGTTGGATTCAAAATTACCAAATATATATGATTTAGCGTGCAAAAAAGATTTTCTATACACTCTTACCTCTAGAATTTCTTTTTCTATTAATTCTTTGATATCTTTAATGGCAGTTTGTATATCTTTATCGGGACTTAGAGCTTCAAGATCATCGAAAATATCCCTATCTGGATAGTCTGGTTCTGGTTTATTTAATTTATGTCTTGGAATAAGCAGTTCACGCCCTAGAAGTAATCGTATTTTTTTATAAGTTTTAAATTTATTTAAAAATATTTTTATACCATGTATATCCCAGTAACCAGTGGCAATGGATATTTCACTATAATCATCAATAACCTTATTTAAGACATCAGCCAGAATTTTTCTTTTGTTATCAATGATTTTAGGTAGGTTCATAAGTTAGTCCCACACAATATGATAATCAAAATTACTGAGAAATATTTTTAATCTAGGGATTTTCTGCAAGTCGGCTTCATCAATTTAGTTCTTTTTTTAGTTTTTCCCTATGAGCTTCTTTTTTCTTTTTTAGCTCAGCCCTTTTTTCTTGATTCTTTTTTTTAGTTTTTTCTATATCCTTGCGGACTTCTTTTTTAGTTTCCTTGGCTGTTTCTAAAGTTTTATCCATTTCTTCATGAAGTTCTATAGTAGTTTCATCAACTTTACTATCTAGCCAGTCTTGCATCAGCTCAAACCATTCTAGAGATTCATGTGGCTCTGCTGGGCTATTTGCGGCCGAGGAGCTTAAAGGGCAGCTAATTAAGCTAATTAGAACCAAAAAAGATGAAAATGATTTCTTCATAAACGTCATATTGCTAATATTGTAACTTGCATGAAAGTATCTTTAAACTGCTTAAATGAGTTCGTTGATATTAAAGATGTACCGCTGAAAGATCTGGTGCATGAATTAACTATGAGAGCCTTTGAGGTTGAGGACTATGAGTCCTTTAATGATTCTATAGATGAGCGTATAGTTTTAGGTGAGATTCTAGAGATAGCACCCCACCCGAATGCTGATAAATTACAGGTTACTAAAACGGCTGTCGGCTTAAATGCTGATGGTACTAAAAATATTCAACAAATAGTCTGCGGAGCGAAAAATATAGCCGTAGGGCAGAAAGTACCAGTCGCGACTCTTGGTGCGAAGTTAAAAAGCGTTAAAGGTGATTTTATTGAAATTAAGCCTAGTAAAATTCGTGATGTAGAAAGCTTTGGAATGCTCTGTGGTGTAGAGGAACTAGGGTTTAGTGAAGATGAGGTAGAGAAAATTAAAGCGAAGCAGGGTGATGGCATATATTTATTTTTCGATCCGAATCAAGCGAATATAGAGAATAAAGCTTTAGATCTTCCGCTGGGAACAACCGTCAGAAAGGTTTTAGGCATAGAAGAAGATACTGTTTTAGATATAGGAGCGAGAAGTAATCGTGGTGATGCGCTTTCTGTGCAAGGGCAGGCAAGAGAGATATCTGCCCTTTTACAGCGTCCATTAAAACAGCTTACTAGTAAAGGGATTCAGGCTTACTCTAGTGAAAACGCAGATTTTATAGAGCCAGAAATAACTGATACTAAAGATACTTTACTTTTTTATACTTTAAATGTTTCAGGGCTTAAAGTGAAGGATTCTCCGCAGTGGCTAAAAGATAGATTAAATGCGATGGGCATGAAATCGATTAATAATTTAGTCGATATAAGTAATTATGTTCAGCTAACTTTAGGTCAGCCGCTGCATTTTTACGATAAAGATAAATTAAAAGGTTCTAAACTCGTTGCCCGCAGAGCGAATTCAGGTGAGAGCATGAAAGCCTTAGATGGTGAGACTTATGAATTAAGTGAAATTAATTTAGTTATCGCAGATGAGTCTGGTCCAGTAGCTATCGCTGGGGTAATGGGTGGTTTTGATTCACAGATTACTGCTGTCACAAATAATATAGTTATCGAGTCAGCCGTGTTTTATCCAGCGACAGTGAGACGCAGTGCTAGAGCTGCTGGTATAGATAGTGAAGCGAAGAAACGCTTCGAAAGAGGAGTAGATAAACTTAATACTCTAAATGCGATATTAATGTCGCTTGATCTTTTAAGTAATTTAGCTACTGATGGCAGCAATGCTGAAGATAGCAAGCTTACTATTTTAGGTAATTTAGCGAAGGCTGGGTGTGAGACTTTAGAGACTAAGGAAGTTTCCTTAAGACTGTCTCAGATAAAGAGATTTATCGGGATAGATCTATCACTTACAGAGGTGCAGAAGCTTTTAGCTCCTTTGGGTATTAGCTATGTGGGTGAAATAGATCAGGCTACCGCTATTAGCAATGCTGGAGAATCTAATCAAAAGATGGCTTTTGAGCTATCATATACATTCTCTGTACCGAGCTTTAGGACTAAAGATATACAGCGTGAAATAGATCTTATCGAAGAGATAGCTCGAATCTATGGCTATGATAATATTCCAGCTCAGTTAGCTCCTATGCAAGCTAGTCTGGAAGCTAAAGAAGATAACGTAGCTAAAGATGAGTTAGAGAATTTATTAATCGCAGAAGGCTTTAACCAAGTGATTTTAAGCAGTTTAGTTAGTGATACATCCGTCTCTGAGTCAGCGATTAAGATGTTAAATCCATTATCTAAAGACTATTCCGTATTAAGGACTTCTTTATTACCTTCTTTAATAAAGGCTGTTTCTAGAAATTATGCTAATGATAGAACTACTGATATTAAGCTGTTTGAATTTGGTAAAACTTACTCTTATAAGCGTGACAAAAATACAGAAGTCGGAGTTCCGCAGCCGAGCCATAAATACGATTTAAGTGACACAGTGGAAGTAGAGAAAGTAGTTGTAGTAATGGCTAGGCTAGAAAAATCATGGACTGATGAGCAGAAACCCTTACACAGAGAGAGGGATTTTTATGAATTTAAATCGATTATTGAAAGACTCTATCAGAATGTGAGTTTTACGACTTTAGATGCGGAGTCTACTATTAAAAAAACACCTCTTAACTCAGATACAGAAAGCTTCGTAACAGACTTAATGCATCCTGGTATCGCTGCTAAGGTTATATATCAGGGGAAAGAGATAGGCTATATCGCTAAGATTCATCCACAGAAAGTAGATGAGCTAGAACTGCCAGAGAAGCTCTATTTTATTGAGCTTGAGCTGCCACGTAAGCTGAAAAGTAAATTCGCTAAGATTATTAAAAACCCTCCAGTAGAAAGGGATATTACTGTAGATGCTGCTTCGGGGCACACTTATGCTGAGATCGTGAATGGTATTAAGCAATTTAAATCTAAAGATCTTCAGGATATTAAATTATTAGATCTTTATCAGAGTAGTTTTACTTTAAGGCTTAGATGGCATTCTGAGCAGGAGTATTCTAGGGAACAGATAGATGCTGAGGTCATAAAGCTAAAAGAGTTTTTAATAAAGGAATTATCAGTTGCTTTCAGGGTTTGATTTAAATTCAGTTTTAAGAGGTTTAATGCGTAGGCGTATAGTCTCATTAGTTGCGGCTGTCTTAATTCTAATGACAGTGCTTTCGTATCTCTCAGCTTTTAGCAGCTTGGTGACAGAGATCTCTATACTAAATCTTTTAATGGGGGAATTAGCTTTCGCTTTTTTAAGCATTAGCTTTATGTTTCCATCGGTAGATAATAAAAAGGTAATAAAGCTCTCAGCAGAGTTTTTAGTCATCATAGCCGTTTTCTTTTTACTTTTAGTTTTCGTGCCACTTGGAGAGGGAAACCCAGCCTTTATATTTAAAGAGCCTTTAGTAAACCAAGTAGCTTCTGGCAACAGAGGACAGTCTCCCACAGCGGTTTTGGTGAATGCCTATGTGTTACTTCTTATAAACCTTTTAGTGTTCGGGATAATTTATCTAAAGGAAAGACTGCACTGGAAGACTATCTTTGATGATTCGGAAACTACTGTAAATAGTTTTAAAAAAGCTGATTTTTCTAATTTAATCGCAGAAGTTCCAGAAGAACAGATTAAAAATAAGCAGCAGGCTTTAAAGTCTCGCAGAATGGCAAATGAGCTTAAAGATGAAGTTAGTGAAATCTTTGATATTTATTTAGAACAGTTTTCAACAAAGAGTTATAGTGATACGAATGCTAAGCTATCCAGTCTAGAGGAGGCTTTACTTAAATATATTAATAAAGATATTACGGCAGCCCTTTGTTTGGATGATAGTTTTACTTCATTAGAGAAATCTGTTTTTTTCTGGGACGACAGTAATAAAGAGGAGCTTATCTCGGTATTTAAAAATTCTAGCCAAGCATCACAGGCTATTGGTACGGGAAAAGTCTGTCAGGCATTGATTAGTAGTGGAACAGTTTGGTATTTAATCGCTGAGTTTAAGGGTAATTACTTACTTTTAAAATCTAGAGCTAAAGATTATGCACCACTTTTAGATACTGCATATAAGGTGTTTAAGTATTTAGGCTAAGATGAAAGGTACTCTATGATTAATAAATTATTAGATCTAGTAAAGAAAGCGAAGGCAAGTGACTTACATCTTACTCCCCAAGAGCCACCTATACTTAGAATTAATGGTGTCTTAAGAAGAACCGAGATGCAGAAGCTGACTAGTGAGCAGATTAAGAGTATCTGTGATGGTTTTCTTTCTCAGGATCAGTTAAAGGTTTTAGAAAATGAGTGGGAAGTTGACTGTGCTTATGGTATAGAAGGCGTGGGTCGTTTTAGAATAAATGTTTTTAAAGATAGACTCGGTTACAGTGTGGCTTTAAGGATGATAAGCTATCACATACCATCTATAGAGGAACTTGGATTACCTGAGATAGTAAAAAAATTAGTCATGCTACCTCGTGGTCTGGTATTGGTTACTGGTCCTACTGGTTCTGGTAAATCCACTACCTTAGCAGCGATGGTGGATTGGATTAACACTAATCGTGCTGAGCATATACTTACTATCGAAGATCCGATAGAGTATATTCACACATCTAAGCAGAGTATTATTAATCAGCGTGAGATAGGTAATCATACGCATTCTTTCTCTAACGCTCTTAGAGCAGCTTTAAGAGAAGATCCAGACGTTATTTTAATTGGTGAGATGCGTGATTTAGAGACTATTTCACTTGCTGTGCGTGCTGCTGAAACAGGGCATTTGGTTTTTGCTACATTGCATACTTCATCTGCAGCAGGTACTATAGATAGGCTTATTGATGTGTTCCCAGCTGAACAGCAGGCGCAGGTCAGAACTCAGCTTAGTCATTCATTAAAAGCTGTACTCAGCCAAAGCTTACTTGCTAGGCGTGATGGTCAAGGAAGGGTAGTCGCCATGGAGGCGATGTTGGTTACGCCAGGCGTGGCTAATTTAATTAGAGAGTCTAAAACCTCGCAGATCTATTCAGCGATTCAGACTGGTAAAAATATCGGTATGCAGACTCTGGAATCTGCTCTGGCAGAACTTTATAACCGTGATGTCATCAGCCTAGAGGATGCTATGTCAAGAAGCTCTAAAGTAGATGAATTGAAAAATTTAGTGGGAGCGGCAGTTAAGGCATAATTTTATGAGCATATATCCTTTGATACTTCTTTACATCTCTCTATTAATCAGTCCGATAATACTTTTTGGCTTATACTTAGTGTTTCTTAGTCCAGGGAATTTAGTAGACTGGCAGATGAGACTCTATCTAGCATTGGGTTTTCTGAGGATAGATAATCTAGAAGAAAAGGCGATACAGCCTAATAGCCTAGACGTACATATCGGTAGACATTTTGCAAAGCAGCGTTCAGATGGAAGTTTTGAGGAATTTGATGCTGATGAAATGATTCTTGCACCAGGTGATTTCGTCTTAGGCACTACTAGAGAATATTTTTATTTTCCGAATACTATACATGGCTATCTTCAAGGGAAAAGCTCATGGGCACGTTTAGGGCTCTATGTGGAGTCTGCTGGGCTGTTTGACAGTGGTTTTGAGGGTGAAGGGGTAGTTGAGCTAACTAATCAAGGAAAGGCGCCTTTGAAGCTTATAGCGGGCAAGCCTATCGCTCAAATGATATTTATGCGTAATTTACCAGTTACTCATCCTTACGGTAAGAAGAAGAATTCTAAAAGTAATTATCAAGGACAGACTGGTGCTAAGCAGAGTGCTTTAGATGAAGCTGTTGCAGGGTGAGCTCGGAAGGGTCTAAATTTAAGCGATGAAAAACTTTGTTTTTCATCAAGGACTCTCAAGTAAAGAGGTTAATGTTAAGAGTACTTCTCGCGCTATCTCCTGTAAAATTTCTTCGTCATGGCTAAGGTTCTTGGTTAGTACAGTTAAAATATACTGAGACCGCTCACAAACTCCACTCTCTGCGTTCATACTAAATAACACAGCATCATGTCTAACTTTAGAATTCCAGCCAGCCTTAGAATAAACGCTTTTTACTTTAAACTCCTCAGTAAGCACTTTCCCAGAGAAGGCTTGAGCTTGATAATCCTCATTATTTTCAAGCACACGCTTCATGGAATTCAGAATAAGAGGAAAGTCTTTTTCTATAAGGATTAGCAGTTTTATTAGATCTCGATTATTGATCTGATTGTGTCCTAGAGCTTCATAGATCTGTCTTTCTTTGCCATAGTAATCAAAGCTAAAGCATTTATTTACGAGGTTTATTTTTTGTGAAAAACCTTTCTCTAAAAAGAATTTATTAATTTGAAGGCGGCTATTAAGTATTTTATTTAAAATATCTTGGGGCTGTTTATCTGGAGTGAGTTTCAGGGTATTTTCTATATTAATGAGATTATAATCCCATGGATAAGCTGCTAGGTAATCGATGAGGAAAGCGAGAGCGTCGTTATCTGATGCAGAGATACTTTCATGAATAGCCCTGCTTAATTCATTTTTTTCATACTCAGTTTTTCTGACTTCTAATTGATTATTTTGCGCGGCAAGCTCACTTGCCATGAGGCTTATAAACAGTTTTAAAAGACTAGCTGGATGAAAGTAGCTGTCTAGGTTATGTTCAAGTATAGTTTCTAGAGACCGCTGCACAGCTCCATTTTCTGCATTTTCGCCGTCCTTTTTAGCTGAAGTCCTTTTCAGCAAAGCAAAAGATATATTTTCCGCTCCATATTTTTCAATAATAGTCTCTAAAGACATAAATTATTTATCCTTCGTGATAATCAGAGATTTAAAAAGAAAATATAATATTACGGCAAATAATGCATTAAAAGGCAGGCTCAGTAATATTTTATGAAAATAGCTGTAAGTATCTTGATTTATAAAACAGTAGATAACGCTAAGTAGTACTGAATAAAAAACGCAGAGCCAGAGTGGATCTTTGAGTTCCTTGGTGTAAAAAAGCTTTAGCAGAACGGATAGTAACGGTAGAAACCAGATAAACTGCTTATCAAAAGTAAAAGCCTGTAATAGTATGGTCGCTGTGGACAGGAATACTAAATTCTCTTTTAAATTAAATAAAGCCGAGAAGACAGCAATATTGACTAGGATGAAGTTAAGGTCTATATTTACGAATCTAGAAAAAAAAGATATTTGCAAAGCAAATACTAGAAATGCATAGAGAGAGATTAAACTGTATTTTCTAAATTCGCTCAAAACTATTTAATGTAGTAAGGTAGGTCTTTTTTAGATTTAACGTTAACGCTGTTATTGCTTGGAAAGAAAACAGAGTCTACTCTATCAAAACTGTCTTCAGTAAAGCTAGAAGAAGGCACAGTTGCTGAAATATCTTCTAAAAGAGGGCTGCGAGGAATTGGTTTTTTAGCTGTTAAATCTGGAAGATCAAGAGCCACGCCAGACTGCTCAATCATAAATTCTGCATCTTGCTTGGCTACATTAGCTTTAATCTGAATTTCTTCTGCCTTAGCTCTTATCTTTGCAGCTTTAAGATCTTGTTTCACTGCTTTAATTAGAGAATTTAAAGCATTTCTCTGTTCGATGAGTTTAGTAAGCTGCGCGTCAGCATTCGCTAATTTATCAGCAGCATAGTCCTGAGGTGCTTTTACTTCCTGAGCTAAAAGCGACATTGAGCTAGCGAAAACGCTAATATATACGAAAATTATAAACAGACTAGTACGAAATTTAGACAACATATTTATACATCTTAATTCATAATTTTTATTTTGTGAAATACTTGCGTAATTCTTCGAGGAATTCATATAAATTCTGAGTCTCAAGGATTTTTTTAAGTTTTACATAGTTTTGCGTAAGCTCTTTCACTAAGCTCTTTTCATCGTACAAAAGACCGAAGTCTTCTTTTAGCAGAAGCATTAAGGCTGTATTTAGGGTGAGAGTCTCAGCTTTAATCTTTAATGTGGAGTTTTGAGCCTCTCCTTTAAAGATTTTGAGTAATATCTGAGCATTCTCTTCTGTGTTTCCGCCTTCTAGGTCTTTAAGCTTTGCAGCTGTTAATGCCAGTTCTGAAAATGATTTGCTCGCTGGGTTGAGTATAAATTCCTTTTCATGGCACTTTTGCGGAACTCCAATTTCTGCGTTTTCGTTGTCCTCATGATCCCCATGCACAGATTCATTTTCTATAGATAAGTTAGAAATGAAAATAATTTTAGAGGGTAGGGCTGTATTAAATTCATCCAAGACTAAATTTTTAAGTTCAGTTTCATCTTTTGGTTCTTGAGGAGGCTTTTCTAAAAACTCTTCGCTTGAGTATACTAGGATAAATTTTTGGCGGTAGCCTTGCTGTATAAAGTATCTGGCTATTTCTTTAATTACTGGAATCCAGCGGGCTTGAGCGATGCCGATAATCTGCCCCTGAAGCTCAATCGGGGAGAGGAATGGAGCGATTAAGTTTATAAAACAGGATTCTTTATATTTTCTAGCTAAATTTTTTACAGGCAGTAAATATTCGCTAGATATTTTACTGGAAAAAAAACTCAAACCTAATTTTTGAAAGGCTTCTAGTTTTTTTTCTTCACTAATATCTAAGTCTAAACCTAGCTCATAGAGCACATCTACTGATCCGACTTTACTACTAGCGGAGCGACCGCCATTTTTAATTACAGGCAAGCCTGCATAGGCGGCAAGAAAGGCTGTGCCTGTAGAAATATTAAAGCTATGAGATTTATCGCCGCCAGTACCTGCACAGTCATAGACTAGATGGGCGTGTAGCGAAACTCCAATTTCTGCGTTCTTCTTGTCAGCTGAATCGCGGAGGCTTAATGGCGGAGCCTTTTCTCGAAGAAATTCTATAAAGCTAATGAGTTCTTCACTGCTCTCGCCTTTCGTGTGCCATTCGGAAATAAAAGTAAAAAGAGTTCCCTCGGTGGCTGTTTCTAGCCACTGAAAGAACTCTTTTGGATTATTAGTTAAGCTCACTTAAATAGCACCAGCTAAAAATACTTACGCATTTTAGTTAAGAGCTAGAGTTTTACCAAACTGGTGAAGATTCTGAGCATGCTGAAGTCTTTCAGTCTCAATAATCTGACCAGCCTTACCAATAGATCTAGGGTATTCTCTACCTCTCATGAACAATTGGTGATCCCAATGAGTAGGATTATAAACTTTAACAATCTCAGAAATAGCAGTCTCTATGCAGAAATCTTTACAGCTAAAAATATCTACAGTCAGAAAGCCATTCTGGTCTGGAAAAGTATGAAGAGCTATATGACTCTCTGCTATTAGTACCACACCGCTTAAGCCCCATTCTTCTGGAACTTTACCCTTATATTTAAATGCATAAGGGGGCATTATCTTCGTCATATCCATCTTTTCGGGCAACGAATCCAGGAGATCAATCATCGATTCTATATCCGTCATAAGACGTCTATCGCAGCCATAGGCTTCCATTACTAAGTGTGGTCCAAACATCGCTATATCATACTTATCCTTTTAGTAAGGATTCATAATAACAATAATATGTATATAAAACAATAGTTTTATTTTATTTTTCTTGACATTAATGAGTTGACCACTTCTGCTGGATTCTTGCTTCCAGAAAGCATATCAGCGACTTCAAGGCAAATTGGAATTCTTAAGTTTTCAGTTTGGGCTAATTTTTTTAGAGCGAAGGCAGTATTTACTCCTTCAGCAGTGGCGTTGATTTTCTTGTAAATTTCATCAAGTGAGTAATTTTTGGCAAGAAAATAACCGACACGGTAGTTCCTACTTAGCTCTGAGCTACAGGTTGCTATTAAATCACCTAATCCAGCGGCTGAGTATAAAGTCTCTTCCAGACCGCCTTTGAGCTTAACTAATTCACGCATTTCATTTAAAGCTCGGGTTATTAAACTCGCTTTAGTGCTAGCTCTGAAACCTAGTCCGTCAGAAGCTCCTGCTGCGATAGCGATTACATTCTTGATGGCCGAGCAGAATTCTACACCAACTAGATCATTACTTGGATAGAGGCGAAAGCGAGTACATGAAAATATTTCTTGAAGGCCCTCAGCTACAGTTAATTCTGAACTTGCGATGCTCGATATCATTGGCTCACCTGCTAAAACCTCTATGGCGAGGTTCGGGCCAGATAGGGTGGAAATATGAAAATTCTTTAATTTTTCAGTGAAAATTTCACTAGGTGTCTTCAAACTCGCTAGGTCAATGCCTTTCGAGCAGTTGATAATTACCTTTTTTGAAAAATTTGGAAAATGTTCTGAATTTGTAGAAAAATTCAAATTAGGATCGAAATTCAGTGCTGTGATATTACTGATTTTTAAGATATTTTCTGCGAGTTCATTAATTCCTTTCAAAGGTATAACACTAAAGATAAAGTCACTAAACTCTAAAGCGGCTCTTAAATCTGCGGTGAAATTTATATTTTCAGGATAAATACCTTCTTGTGGTTTATTAAACGTTCGGGATTTAGACATTATTTCGACTCTTTCAGGTTTATAATCCCAGAGCAAAACTTCAAAATCCTTAGAAAAGTGGCAGGCAAGAGTATTACCCCAAGAACCTGAGCCTAAAATAGATATCTTTTTCGATGCAGAAATTACCATTTGAGAATGAAGAAGGAATTTATTAAGTCTAAAGTCCCTCTAAAAACTATAACTTTTTTATTATTTGAGTGCAAAAATGCTTTGTTCCATAGATTTTCTAAAAATTTTTTAACTTTTAGTATTAACAAATTGTGATTTTTTTAGTTATAATGTAATGAGTTAATACACCGTGATCACGTATTAGCTTTTGACCATATCAAAACAAGGGAGTTTTGAAAATAGATGCCTCCTGTCAGTGCCGACAAGCCCAGTACTAGAAATTTAAATCCTCAGTTAAGTAGCCAGTCAAGTGGACAGTCTAATGCTGGTGGTAAAGATCCTTTTGAAGGACTTACTGTTCCTAAGAGTCCTAGTGAAGCTGCTCGGTTTTCGGTTCGAGAGGAAGCTAAGACAGCTGGGAGTCCAAGCTTAGAACAACAGAAAGCTAATTTAGAAGCTCGAACTAAAAACACTGCAACGATTGCAACATTAGCTAATCAGATGCCTGAGCTGAGTGATTATAAAGAGATATTACAAAAATATGAGAAGGATAAGCCTTCTTGGCAGGCGATAGCTGCTGTGGCGAAAAAGCTTCTAGCTATCCCTGATACAGCGATCCCAGTTCTTTCTGAAACTACTGAGGGGACTTTTGGTAATTTTAGAAAAGAGGTTATAGAAGATTATAAACTTACACGAAAAATCATTCTTAATGCACTGTCTAAGGCTGAGACTATCGGGGATTTCGTTAAAATAATTTTTCCATTGGACGGTGATGGCAATATCTACAATAAAACACTTATTAAAACCCAGAATAGTGACTCATCGGGCTCTCTAGTAGATAAAGTTGCATTGAGGCTCTTAATATGGGTTTCACATATGCTGAATGGTGGTGTAGCCATTAACTCTCAAAGGGTCAGCGTCTTTGCCAATATGAGTGTACAAGGCTCAGAGGGACCAGGTGTTGTGCATCAAGGTAAGGTGAAAGAATCTTTTAGAAGTGTTTCTCAAATATCTAATTGTTATGACGAAGTCGGCATATATGATCATAAAGACCCTCTTTTTAATGTTTTAGATATGATAGGTCTGGGTTCTGCTGTAATACACAAGCCTGGACAGATTTTAAAATTAGATGATAAATTAGTACAGTTTTCTGAAATTATCGATGAGATGAATAGAACCCACGGGTTTTTAGATAAGTTTAACGCTCTCATGAAAGAAAAAGGTTTGAGGGTTTTAGAATTTAAATCTATACCTGAGTATTTAATGAGTACTAGAGGTGAAAGTAAACTGGAAGATTATCTAGATTTTACAGCACTCACAGAAAAAGCTTTTAAAGAAAAGTGGACTGACCAAAGATATGCCCAAGAACTGAAATCTTTAAATATACCTATGAGTCCTAAACATAAAGAGCTCTTGGCTGCTTTAGAAGATCCTAATAATAAAGATATAAATCTCAAAACCTTTAGTACTGCTCTACGTTATGGAAAAATAGTCTGTTTAGTTCCACACTTTATAGATCCCTATAATATTCTTGATGAAGATGCTAAATCACAGCTGATAAATCTCATAGTAAAAACCTTAAGATCGCCAGAGCTTAAAGACTTCTTAGCTACTAAATATTCCTTTCCGAAGGATCAAGATATTTTTAATATAAATAATATTTCGGCTAGTCATATAGACTTCTCTGGTAAAGATCCTATTAATACTAAGACTGGAGAAAGATATGCAGACTTTAATCAGCTTGCAGATGCTTTAACCAAGGATGAACGAGAAGGACGAACAACTAAAGCAACTCCTAATCAAGCTCTTAAGATTATCGCTAATACCCCAAATCCTTATCTGGAATTTACAACAGCTACTAATAAACAAGATGGGCTGTCAACTATAGAAGCGGCTAAAGCTAATAACGAATTTCTTTTAGGCGGAGGAGATAGTCCTTCTGATAAATTATTGCTAGCACATTCACTATTGGCTGGTGGAGCAGCTTTGGTGGCACGCGGGCAGATTGATTTTGAAGAAGATATTGGTGGTGCTTTAATTGACCTTTTAATCACTGAGCCTTATAAGGGACATGAATTTGCATTAGAAAAGCTGGGACCTGGTAAGTATAAGATTAAAGCAACTGGTGAGGAACTAGATCATAAAGCTTTAACTAAGAAGTTAATCGAACATTATACAGATCCTAATGATCCGCGAATTGTTAGGCAAAAAACTGTTAACTTAAATGATGCTGCCTTTGGTGGGGTGATGCTTGAATTAGCACAAGCTTTAAAAATACCAGGCTTGCAAGATATAGTTGGTTTAAAAGATCCATCAAAATTTTCTTTAGAGGTAGATGAAAAAGCTCCCTGGGTCAACCAATTTCAAGAGAAGCGTAATGTAGCTAGTATTTCAACTCCCTTAATTCCAGGTTTGTGGGAAGATGTTCATGCTGAAAATCAAGCGAAGGGTGGTAATATAAAACCCTTTGCTGAAATAAGTCCTGTACATAAACTGATAGCAAGTCTACCTATAATAGGTCCATTAATGTCTATGGATAGGCCTGCACAGTCTTTTCAAAACATTTTTAAATTTATTACCACAGGTCTACTGGCTGGTGGTTCTATCGCTGCTGCCTCCACGTTAATGGGTAATAAATCTGGTGAGCAAGCAGGGATGAATATACAGAAGTGGGTGAGCCGTATTCAAGCTGGAGTGGTAGGTTTGAGCTTTTATATAATGACGCCACATAAATTTACTCCTAAATTATTCGGGAAGTTAATAGAAGTCGGCTCTACTTTTCTTAAACAGAGCGTTTTTGGTGATTTATTAGGTTCTCTGTCCAACATACATGCTGCTGGTATAGCTGTAAATGATGGTGTAAACAATTGTTTGAATATTGATGCTTATACGGATTCTAAGCAACCAGACTCTCTTTCTAAAAAAGCTTTTAAAGATCAGACTTTTCATACTATTCGGACAGCTTCTACTAAATTAACCGAGCAGAGAAGAAAAGATTTAAATTATTTTAAAGCCGATTTTTTAGGCGGAGCTCTTTCTAAATTAGGACCTATCGGTGATTTTATCTCTGGAATAGTCCCAGATGCGAAAATGGCTTTAACTATGGCAGGACAATTTTTCTCTGAACCTGGTTTAAGAATGGGAGTATTAAAGAATATCTTTCTTCCAGGTAGTCATGGAGTAGGTGAGCGAATGGGTAAAAACAATGGTCAAAAATATACCACACTTGCAAGTGAGCCACATCTCTATGCTGCAGTGGCAGCTAGTACTGTTGTAACTTCATTTTTAGGTTTAGTGAGCCATAAATTAAAACTTACTACTCTAAGCAGAGTTATTTCTGGTGTGGCTAATTTCTTACCTAGCGTAGCTTTAATTAACCATGCTAAAACCTCTGCTGTAAACGTTGATGGTGAGATGACAAGGTATACTGATCGTCATGGTGTGCAAAGAAAATTCAGTCCGCAGGATGCTTCGCGCTGGCAATTAGCTGGTGGATATCTCACTGGTATAACTAGTCTCTTTACTTCTTTAGCAGAGAAAAATCCATTAACTCATAAATTACATATTTTAGCTAAAGTTGGTAATAAAATCGGTTGGGGATTATTCTTTAATGGTTTATTTAAAGGACTTTTACCAGTTATTGATAATAACGAAATAACTGTAGTTCAGCACCAAGGTAAATATATTAAAAATCAAGAATTTAATAAATTAACTCCAGATGAACGTAAATTAGTTACACAGATGGCGACTGCTCAGAATAACGCAGTACCAGCTGGTCGCTTATCTGATAAGCGTGTAGCTAGGTTAGCAGCAGCACAAAGTCCTGAATTTACAACAAGTACTCCACAAACAGTTCCAGAAAAAGAATTAGTAGCTGTAGGGAAATAAAAATTTACGAGAAATATAATAAAAATATAAATAAGTATATACATTTATGCTAAAATAAGATTTATCAATGCGAAGCGCAGGGTTTACTCATCAAAGAACTTCACAGGCGTCAGCTCCTTCACGAGCAGTCGAGGTTTTATCTGATGATATAAGAGTTAATCCCAGAAATGTTACCGATGAAAGTGAAAAGTCTAGTGAAGGCCGCCGAATTATAGATCCTGAGACCCGCCGAGTTGCAGAGAATTTTTCCAGAGCCGCTAATGTGAACAATCAAACACAAGCCAATTCTAATCAAGACTCCAATGGAGCTTCAGGTAAAAATGCCTTGGAAAATATTATTGGCAAAGTCAGAGCTGCTGTAGATAAATTTGGTGATACTTCAATAAAGTGGGCTGGTGGTTTTGCGTTAGGCCTTTATCTAATCGGTTGGAAAATACCCGCTACGTTCATAGCTGTTATAGGTGTGGGAGGGGGCTATCTTTTAAAAACTAAACTCGCAAAAGTGGGTGAAGAACCAAATCATGATCAGCAAATAGTTGATGCAATTAAAGCTAAGAAATTACCAAAGGAATTAGAAGTGGAGATTCTTAAATTCTTAGAACAGAGGTTAGCTGCTGATGCATATAAAAATTCTAACGGATATAATCAGTGGAGTGATCTTGGTAGCCAAGCGGCAAAAGCAACACAAGCTGCTCGGAATGTAGCTTCTAGGGTGGCTAACAGCTTTAATAATCAGCCAAGCACCACGCAACCCGCTTAGAGAGATTGTGTTTTACGGAGTTACTAACTTCTGTCCGACCTGAAGAGAGCGAGGGTTTCTAATTCTGTTAGCTTTTTTAATTTTTTCAATATTTGCTATGCTGCTTGAGCCATAAACTCTTTGAGCAATGATAGCTAGTGAGTCTCCACGGCGTACTGTATAACTGTTAGTTCTAGTTTGATTGTTTGCGCTATTTTGCTTATTGAGCAAATTCTGTGCTTCGATTTTTTTAGCGGCTTCTAATTCTTTCGCTCTTTCTGCTTCAATTTGAGCAATAGGATCAGAACTGACATTAATTTTATCTTCTTTTTTTGTAGGCTTGGTACTAGCAACTTTAATATCTTCAACTTTCAAATCACTCTCAGAGAGAGGCATCTGTTGAATCTCATTTATTTTAGATTTTTCAATATCTTTATGAATTTCTCTATGAACAGTATCGCCATCAACAACAGTAATACCCTCTCTTTCATTCAAATAGTTATCGTTAGGAACTATAAGTTTAAAGAATAGAAATAATAGGAAAGCTATTAAAATCGTGATAACGATTATGCTGCCTGATTTTACTTTTTGGGCTTCTTTAGAATTTAATAGCTGAGAGTCTATGGGTTGAAAGAAGCCTATTTGTGAATCTTTACAGTTCTCTTTAATCTTGTCATTCAGCTCAATTTTTTTAATACCAAGCTCCTCTTTAACTTCATCAGAGAGCATGTCATCTGCCTTGTTTAAGATTTTTCTTTTAATATCACCGTATATTTTTTTCATCTTTTAACTACTTTTTCTAAAAAGAGAATATCTAGAGGGTTTGGGCTTATATTATGAATATTCTCGTGTTTTAATAATACCTGACTATTAACGAATAATGGGGCGATAGCCGTTTCTTCATCTAATAAAATCTCTTCAGCCTCTTGGTAGAGCCTAATACTTTCTTCTTTATTTAAGCTCTGCACCGCAGAATTTACGAGCTCCTCATATCTAGGATTACTCCATCTACCATGATTTATCGCAGATTTTTTATTGAATAAATACATAAAAGTGCTCGGTTCTGGATAGTCTGCACCCCAGCTCATGCGATAAAGATGCGGAGGATTGTCAGTGAGTGTCTTTAAGAAAACTTTCCACTCTAGGGCTACTAGTTTTACATTTATGTTTAATTCTTTTTTCCACATAGAATGCATAATCTCAGCTAAAGCTTTAGCATCTTCTCTACTCGGATATAGATATTCTACTTCAGGAAAATTCTTACCATTCTCATAACCAGCAGCTTTCAATAAAGCACGAGCTTCATCTGGTCTATATTCTAGTCCACGACTTTCATTATAAAAGGATTTTAAACCAGGGGGTATCCATGATGCAGTCGCGACATCGCCTCTGCCACGTAATTTCACCAGCTCCTTTCTGTCTATCGCATAGGAAAAGGCTTTACGCAGAAGAGGGTTATTAAAGGGAGCTTTCTGGACATTAAAGCCAAGGAAAGTACTTCTTAACAGTGAGGATCTCTGCGGATTTAAAGAATCTAATTTACTAAATTCTGAGCTTGGCACAGAACCGCCGTCTATCCAGTCAAACTGTCCTTTTTTAAATAGGGTGAAGGCACTCGACTGTTCTGGCACCATAAAAAACTTAAGTTCGGTGATATTACTTTTTATTTCATCCTGTAAATAATAGTCGGGACGAGCTTTTAAAAGAATTTTATATTCATGCTGCCATTTATCTAGCCTGAAACGTCCAGTAGTAACCATATTTTCAGCTTCAGTCCAGTTATCACCGTATTTATTTATAAGATCTTTACGAATAGGGTAGGTAAAACACTGTGCTGTTAAGAAGAGAAAGTAATTAGCAGGAAATTTTAATTTAATTAAAAGGGTTTCATTATCTAGGGCTTTAGATTTATTTAGATTTATTACTGAAAGCAGGTCTCCATAAGGTGAAGCTATTTCTGGGCTAAGAGCTCTAGTGAAAGAATCGATAAAATGCTGTGCTGTAACGGGCTTCCCGTCAGACCACTTAGCCCTAGGATCTAAGTGGAAAGTATATTCAGTACCATCAGAATTAATAGTCCAAGATTTAGCTAATGCTGGCTTAACGCTAATCTCTCCATCTTTTTCATCGAAACTAGTTAAACCATCCATGATCTGAGAAATTATAGTAGGTGAGTAGGCGTCACTGACTTGATTCCAGTCTAAAGATTCTGGCTCGAAACCTAGATTCATGTTCAGGCAGTTGGTTTTATTGCTTATCTCGGTGCAGGCTGTAAGCTGAAAGCTTATGACTATGAAGAAGAGGAGAATAAGAATTTTTTTTATTTTTACCATTATGTTTAATTTGAGTTTAAGCTTTTAAAATTTTTCTAATATTTTTATTTAATTCAAGTTCTTCTATTTGGATAAACTCTATAGATATATTCTCATATTCTGTAGTTCCAGAAAGGTTTTCATTAACAATAAAAGCTTTAATAGTTTTATTATAAGCTCTAATAAATTTCTTTAAGCCATCGGGAATACTCATATCTTTGAGTTTGGATTTAACTTCTATCGCATATATATCTTGATCTTTAATATAGATGAAATCTACTTCTTCGCCATTACGAGTTCTCCAAAATCTCAGCTCTGAGTTGATAGGCTTGTTTTGTTTAAAGAAGTTATGTACATAAGTTTCATAGATCTGGCCTCTATCCTCTCTTTTCTTAATATTCTTAAAGTTATTTAAAAGTAAATTTCTAATACCAAGATCATAAAGAAAATATTTTTTAGATTTTTTTATTTCATTACTTAGATTCGCTGAAAAGCTTGCTAGTGAATGTAATACGAAGGTTTGCTCTAAAATATATAAGAACTTTTCGGTGCTGCGATTATCAAGCCTCAATTCATTAGATAAATTATTGACTGAAACTATCTGCCCTTGATAGTTAGCCAATAAATAAATCAGATCATTAAAGGCTGGTACATTCTCCTCCAAAATTAATGATTTAATATCTTTTAGGATAAAGGTTTGCAGAAGATTACCAATAAGCTCTATTTTCTCTTTACGTTGATTTAATTTCGATAAGCCAGGCATTCCGCCATAGAGCAGAAAATCTTCAAAATTAGTATCAAGTTGTCTGTATTCTAGAAAGGAGAGTGGATAAATAATCTTTTCTTTTTTTCTTCCCGCAAGGCTCTCCTTGAGATGTTTATGGATCTCCAAGGAAGAAGAACCTGAGGCTATAACCTTGGTGTTGATCTTTTTATCATCAAAAATAGCTTTAAAAAATTTTGAGGCATTTTCAAAATATTGAAACTCATCAATAAACAAATAATCAGTATCAGAAGTTAATTCTTCATAGAGATAGACTAGATCTTGATTAAAGATTCTACTGTCTAGGGGCAGCTCAAGGTTAAAGTATTTAACAGTTTTCTTTTTAGATTCCGCTAATTTATATAATTCATTTAATAAATGTGTTTTGCCGACTTGCCTTGCCCCAATTAGAATCAGAACTTCAGGTTTATCAAGTTCATTTATTAAATCAGGTAATATTTCTCTTTTTATCACTTATTGCAATTTTAGCATCATGTGTATAATTTGCAATATTGCTTTTGAAATCCTTATCTGATGGGTGTTTTGGCTCTTGCGGCTTCCCAGATTATTGAAAATAGATGCTTTATCTTTGCGTTTCGGGTTATTTCTTAATTCCTCGGCACCACAGCACTAGAGGTCTCAAGAATGACACTCTGTTTACTATCCGTCATTTTAATATTAATGAGGACGGTCTTCTTATCAAGTAACTGACTGCCATCTAAATAATTAAAATCTATTACAGAATTTTTCAAGCTGAAGACAGGGCTATTGCCACCGAGTTTTAAAAAATCGAGAAACCCAAAGTTTTTAATTTTTTTCAAATCTTCGTTATTTATCTTAGGCAGAAAAGGCCAGTCTTCTTGATTAAAATCAGTATGATCGATAGTTTGATCGGGGAAAATGATAGTTCTTAAGCGAGCTCTATCGTCATAATATGAACCTTGACCATTCTCTATTTGAGCTTGATAAGCTAGATAGTAATCATAGTGACCGTTAGTCTTTCTGTTTATACTATCTTTAATTCCCTGTATCTCAGAATTTTCTTTATCTGAAACGAATTTAGCGAAATAAATATACTCAGAACCCGCGACTAAATTATCTGGCAGCGGTATGCTGCTGTTAAAACCAGTCCCTATATAAATATATTCTTGGCTGGCTTCACGCAGATTATTTAATAGTAATTCCGTCGCAGATTTGCTGTTTAACTGTATTCTATCGAAAGTAAATATCTTATCGAAGAAGAGAAAACCTTTATTGTTATAGAGATAAAGTAAAGAGGTCACGACAGTTAGAATCGTGATGGCGACGACCATTTCTAATATAGAAAAACCTCTATCGCTTCTGAGACTTTCCCCTTGTAAGTATCTATTTAACTGAGGCATAGTAATCTAGCTAACTTTTCACTAGCATTTTTAGCTGCCTGAACCACGCCTTCATGCCCTAGATCTACTGTTTTTCCATAGACATTAGTAATAATGCTAATCGCTGTTACTTTGACGTTATTTTTAACAGCAGTTTCTATCTCTGGAATAGTAGACATACCAACAGCGCTTGCACCCATGTTTTTAAATAAAGCTATCTCTGAGTGGGTTTCGTAATTAGGTCCGTGTACACCTACATAGTTACCTTGATGGCACTGTTGCCAAACTCCAATTTCTGCGTTTTCGTCGTCCTCATGATCCTCATGTACCTGCAGTACACTGCGGTCATTCGTCCTCCTCAGCCTTGAACTTGCACGTTTGGCAACAGTGCCTTGATCTAGATGAATGTCTAGGTTCTGCTCTGGAACTCCAAGTGCTGCGTTTTTGTTCTGTGGATTATCAATTAGCTCTGTCTTAAATATAGTGGGTTTCTGCAAAATTCTAGATAGTTTACGAGATTTATCTGGTTTCATAAAATTTAGATAACCTGTAATCTGCATAAGATCACCTATTTCGTAATTAGGATCTATACCACCAGCTGCATTCGTCAGAATAAGTTCTTCTATACCTTGATTAATTAGATACTGAGTGGGAAAGCAAGCTTGCTCCCAAGTGAAACCCTCATAGAGATGGGCTCTACCTCTTAACACCCAGATGTTTTTATATTTATCAAGAACGCCTTTATGCCCTTTAACTTTACCGAGAGGCCAGCCGGGGATTTCAGTATAAGGGATAGATTCGATAGGACTCTCTCCTGATAAGATATCTAAGCCTGAACCTAATATAATTGCTCTTTTCATAGACTGCTACAAGACTCCATTTTCTGCGTTTTTGTCGCTCTCATGATTCTTCTTAGATAAACATTCCTAGTGCAGGTAAGACTAATTTAACTACCAGTATGAAAATAATTATTACGAGTAAAATAGTCGGTATTAGTAATAGCAATAAGGCTCTTGCTTTAGATATTTTACAGATAGTCGCCGTAGCGATTAATGTAAGGTTAAATACCCATAGTGAAAGTAAAAATGATAATGTGAAGCCTAAGAATGGCAGTTTATAACTAATTAAGGTTAGTGGTGCCTTAAAGATCAGTGGTAGATTGGCGAAGCAGAGAAAACAGATCAGTTTAAAGAAGTCGTTTCGTTTTAAAGTAAAAATAAAACCGATGAGGAAAATCAGTGTCGCAGAACCCACGATTTGGAATATGATGTCTAAGCTTTCGCCGAGTGATAGAAAAGTCGAGGAGGCTGCCGCTAAAAAACAGACGATTAATGACTGAAAGAATAGACTTCTATTGAATTTAAGGTCAAAATACTTAAAGGCAGTACTTGGTTTAAAGATCAGGTTGTATATATTAGAAGAAACAGAACTCATGTTATTAATTATTGATATCGGCAATAGTCTCGTTAAGTATCATTTTAATCGACAAACCTTCTTTGAGATAGATGATTTAGCGAGTGCGATTTCAGTATCCTTACATCAGTATAGCGGATCAATTGGCATAGATACTTTCAGGGTTTTTATAGTTAGCACCAGAAAATCCCTAAACGCTAATGAAAAGGATAAGACGAAGCTTTTATTACAGGGTTTACAAAAGCAATATGCTCTTTGGTTTCCGATTGAATTTAATGAGGAGCTTTTAGAGCAGAAAAAATTATTAAAAGATACTTATAGAGAACTCGGTGAAGATAGGCAGATTAAGGTTTTAGGAGCTTTAAAAATGTTTGAGAATATGAATATAGCTCTTTTCGACTTTGGTTCTGCGACTACGCTTACTTTAGTTAATTCTAAATATCAATTCAAGAGTGGTTTAATAGATCTTGGTTTTTTAAAAAGTTTTGAACTACTAGGCAGTGGTATGGATCAGCTTCCAGAATTAACTTATCGTAGGATAGATTCTTACTATTTTGATCTGGAAAGCCGTAGTGAGGGTAATTATACTGAGACTGAGCTTGCTATATTAAATGGGATTTATTCTAGAGTCTTAGGAACTATTTCAGAGTGGAATAAATATGCAGAAACTTTAATGGATGAGCCTTATACAGTGGCTTGTGGCTATGGCGCTCGTTATTTTGCTGGGCATTTTGATAGTATTGCTGATGATGCTGTGCTCTTTGAAAAGGCTTTTAGCTAGTAGGGGGCTGGCACTTAGTCTGGCTTCACCCCAAGCGGAGCTTGGGTCCCCAAGTTTCGCCATCCTAAATCCCAGCCCCCCACTAGCGTGGGGTTGGGTGAGAGGAATAGGATTTGTGGTTTTAGTTTATTTTTTAGATAAAACGGTAAGAGTAAAGATCAAGGCATTATGCCTCTGAAGAAATTTTCTAGAAATGTTTTAGAGTGATCAATTGAGCCTTCTCTTCTTCTACGCATATAGAATACAAAATTGAACATCAAAGATGCAACAACAAAAGAAGAAATCAGTATTGAAGCACCGTAGAGTTCTTGAATTGAAACTTCCATCATAAATTATCTCCGTATTCTTCCAGAATATCTAAGCCTCTTTCAACACATAAATAGCCAAGGCATAGGATGATTATAGATACAAGCAAATATAACATTGAAAAATTATGCTGTAAATAATCTTTATCGCTAAAAGCATTAATTACTATAGAACCAAATGGGGTACACAATCCAAAACCAGTATATTTCAGTACTTCAGATCTATATTTCAAAGATTCTTTAGTAAAAGCCATAATCTAAAAGCTTCGCAAGAATCAGAGAATTTTTTAAGGGGTCGTTTTTCCTCAGAAATGTATAATTTAAGATATCTAATTTGAAAGGATTCATAATACTTAATGTCAGTAGTTTTAACGAATCCAGAGTCTTTGTTAAGCCTAATCCAGTCAGCAAGCTGCTTCCGTGAAATTGATCATGCTCAAAGTATTTCTTTTTTTACCAAATATTTCTTTGATTTAAATAGTTTTAATCGGGAGAATAGCTTGTTTATAGAGTTATTGCCATTACTTGGAGGCTTTGATATAGCGGTTCTAGCTTTTGCGATACAGTTTTTTGCTGAGATTTTTAATCGTTTACAAAACGAGGCTGGGCAGTATCGATCAAGAAAAATGATTCTCACGAATAAATTAGAACGAGATTTTAAATATTTAAGTACTTGTTTTGGCTCTCATTTAGTCCTAACTCTTTTGTTAATTTTTGTTTCAAGTATAAAATTTATGCATGAAAATATAAATCTTTTAGTTATATTTTCCTTTCTCCTAATGCTATTCACTTTTTTCTTGATATTTTATGCAATTAGGTTTTGCCAAAAATTAATATTTAAAGATAGTCGAAATCTTGATGTTGAGAGAGTTATAGAGAGACTTGATGAGCTGATGAGTATTCATAAATTATGATCAATGAAACACAAATCAAAGATGCTGTAGCTGACTTATGTGGACTCATAAGAAATCAAAAAATTAGATCAACAGAGCAAGATAAAATTTTTGAAATCTTTCGCAAAAGATTTAACGAATATTTAGATGAATGGAGAGAATTAACCTCTAGGAGTCAATCAGAGGCTCATAACCTTTTCGGCTTCATGAACTCTCCTTATAATAATGATCTATTTAATATTATCAAAGACAGCTTTAGGGCACTGACAGAGCTTTATAAAAAGTCTGATGATAATATTAACAAGAATATTTTCCTATTGATTTTTCAACTCATTTACGATCAAGTATCCAAACCACAGAATGAAAAAATCTTAAATACCCTGTTATATCGTTTTCACCGAGTCATTTTTGAATATGAACTTCAGCAAAGCCCAATTAATAGGAATAATCTAGAAAGAGTTACCTTTCGGGTTTTCTCTGAAATCACCTTTTCTGATTCTAATGTGCCTTTAAGGGATTATTTTTCTATATTAAATCAAGATTTTCATGCAATGCTGTGTAGATTAATAGACCATAGTCTAGAGGATTTTATTTATCAGGAAATTTTTAAGGAGAATATATTTAGATTTCAATATTTAAGAAGATTTCGCAACTTTTTCATTAAGTCACTTTACGATATTAGTTCGAAAGTAATGGATTTAATAGGTCGTTTAGATTTGGATCATAGTATTTATAGTCGGGTAGAGGAATTAAACTCACAAATTCAAAAATTTTATGATGTTGATCAAAGAAACAATAATATTGATCTGATAAATAAAAATATTGAAGGAATAATTATAGGTTTAAAGGAACTTTTATCTACGGTACAGGGTATTGATAGCGAAATACTGGAGAATTTTTTAAGTGAGACAGAAAGCAATTTAGGTGACACTTATAACCATAATTTACTGATACTCTCTATTTTTGAGTTTTTAGCTTACGCCTATAATAAGGAAAAATATGATTTTATTTCTAAGCTTATTAATTATAGATACATAGATCCTGCAAATGATTCGATTCCATTATTAATACCTAATCATTTCTATGATGCCCCAGATCAGCTAGAGACTTTTCTCTATATAGCTTTTAATTATTTTAGTAAAGATGAATTGTCTCCATATTATGGTAAACCCAGATACTTAAAATATTTCACGATTATTTATCTCTGCTACTGCTTTATCCAAGAGAGTTATGGTGATAGATGGCATCGATTAGATAATCACTGGAAACAGACTAAAAAGAGCATAAATGATGCACTAAAAACGGTTTTTAGAGAAGAAGATAAAATCAGCGCGATCAGAAATTATCAAGTACAACCCTACTTAGCTTCAATAGAGCAGCTAAAAAAAGGACTGGCAGAAGAAAAGCTTGAAACTGAATCCGAGAAAGCCTTAAAGCTGTTTCAAGGGCTTATTAAATATAATCGTGACTTAAATTATAAGCATCAAGATAGAGAAAATTCTATAAATATTGATCAGCAGCAGTTTTTAAAAGATAAATTAAATGAAGGCTTAGATCAGGCAGAAGAATTTTTTAAAATGATACTCGGGTCTCAGATCTGATTAAATGCCTAATATTTTCTAAGGGGTCGTTTTTCCTCTGTTAAAATCAGGATCATATGCAGACGGAGATCAATGAAAACCCAGAAAAGCAAGTTGTACCGCAGGTTCAGACTATAAAAATAAAACAAATAGACGCCTTTACCAGTAAGCCTTTTACTGGTAACCCTGCTGGAGTGCTTACTGAAGCCGCTTCTTTAAGTGATGATCAGATGCTAGCTATCGCAAATGAAATGAACCTTTCTGAGACTGCTTTTGTCTTGCCTAGTGATAAAGCTGATTTTAGGATTCGCTGGTTTACTACTGAAAGAGAGGTTTTATTTTGTGGTCATGCGACGGTGGCAGCTGTGCATGCTTTAGCTGAGGAAGCTAAATTCGGCATGGATAAAGACGGTGAATATAGTTTTACCATAGA
>JBMOEX010000010.1:0-29321 GCA_049314535.1 Vampirovibriophyceae bacterium
ATTTGTTAGATCTTTTTTAAAGATACAAGGCTGAGGAGGACGAATGACCGCAATGGTCTCTTAAAATTACTGAATCACTCTCTCTACAATAGCTCTAATCTCTTCATCAAGCATTAAATCAGCCACTTCAGGTATATCTTTCTCTAAAGCATATCTCAAAAGTCTTTTAACTAATAATTGAAAACCTCTTGGTGAAGCAATTTCCAGATGCAAGCCTAAGGCACCTGCAAGTTGAAGCACAGTAGAAAACTGTATATTCTCCTCAGCTTGCTCAAAGCGTGAAATAGTTTGAGTACTAATTCCCGTTAAAGCAGCTAATCTTTTCTGAGATACTTTCTGTTTTTTTCGCTCAGATTTAATCTCAGTGACTATAGTTTTTAAATATTTTTGAATATGCCGTTCCATCTTTTTTTAATATGCTCCCTAAAAGCTTTTCTCAGTGAAGGATTTACTTTTTTACAAGCTTCTATAAAATCATAAACTTGATCCAACTTAGAGAAAAAATCTTTCACGGTCTGTTCTAAAACTGCTTCACGTAACTTAAAGTCTGCACAAAGTATCTTTAAATGCTTAGCTTTAATATCGCCTAAAGGCAAATCAAGTTTAGAATTAAATCCCAAAGCTAGATTAGGAGTCAATTCCTCATAATACCTTACAAAAACCATGTCATATAGAGGGCTCAACTTTAGGCCAGCAGCATTATGTAACATAGCAAAATTTTTCAAATGTGCATCAGTGTTACCTAAAAGCATACAAGCCAAAACCCTCCTAAAGAGCTTTTCAACGTCAACTTTATTACACAATTCACTATTATTCATATAATCAGCTAAATCTTTATAACTTAAATCATATTTATCTATAGCTTTCATCTGTAGCAGCGAAGCAAATTCTTCAAAATGTACTTTAGTTTTATTTTCAAGCCTATCAAAGCGTTTCACCAATAATGCCTCGCCAATACCTTCTATCTCAGCAAGCTGAGTTTCTGCAACTTCATCAGGTCTCAGTAAAATTTCAGTTACCTTCATGCAAAGATATTCATTCTCTAAAATTAACGGATACTTACCTTTCAGCTTCGCAATATACGTAGATGTCTCTCCTAAATTGACAGGTACGAAACCATTTTCTCCTAAAGTTACTAGTATTTTAGGCTGCACACCAGACATAGAAGCTTTAGATTTTACAGCTATTTTTTTCGCATAATCATTTTTATCAAGGTGGATTTGATACTGTGGATCTGGATCGACTACCGTCACAGCTCCGATCAAATCATAACCAAAAGCCATTAATAATTTAAATCTATCATTTTCACGGATACCTAAGGCTCTAGCTTGAATCTGCGCAAGCCATCCCTCTGCGACAAGATTATCAAAAAAAGGATGTAAGCCGTTTTCAGAATAATGCTTATTTATATTTAAAGGTAATGTTACCGATACTGGATTATTACTGCTTTGTATAAAACTCTCATCATAAGTAAAACAAGTTCTTCCACCTGGCTGTTCTTCTAAGTAACCAACAAAATCATCATTTAAATAGACTTTCGCCCAATTAGAATTAGCCATATATAATATCCAATATATTAGATATTATACCCATTTAAGCATTAACTATCCAACATATTAGATATTTAATAATATTATTTTTAAAGTATCTGATATATTAGATATTTTAAAACTTAGATAATAAAATATCCATGAGATAATTAAAGCATTATGCAACTCAGCAATCTCTTCATCTGCGGCTTTAAGGGAGCCACTTTAGACAAAGAAACCGCAGATAAACTTTTAGAGTTAAAGCCAGCTGGATTAATTCTCTTTGATACCAATATAGAAGAGCCTGAACAGTTAAAAAAACTCATCACCGATTTAAAAGATTTACTAGGCGAAGATATTTTAATTAGCGTCGATCAAGAAGGCGGTAAGGTAGAGCGCATCAGAAAAGTTTCGGCAAGCTTGCCAAGCCTCTATGCTCTCGGCACTGCTAGCGTAAAGAATCCAGATTATTTAAAATCACACACTCAGCTCTTTGCTTCTGAATTAATTGATTTGGGCTTTAATTTAGTTTTTGCTCCCTGCTTAGATTTAAATACTAATCCTCTTAATCCCATTATCGGCACTAGAAGCCTTGGGAATGACGCGAAGCTAGTCTCCAAGCAGGCTACTGCGATTATCAATGAGTTAAAAAAATACCCCCTGCTTAACTGTGCTAAACACTTTCCTGGTCATGGTGACTCAATCAAAGATTCTCATCATGCTCTACCTTATATAGATTTAAGCGAAGAGTTATCCTTTAATAATCACCTAGAGCCTTTTCGCGCAGCGATAAACTCTGAAATAGACATGGTTATGACAGCCCATGCTATTTATAAGCTTCCTGAGAGCATTCAAAAAAAACTCTTAGGAAGTACTTTTAACAATAAACTGACGCAGGAAACATTAGAAAAACTACCAGCAAGCATTAATCCCTTTTTCGTAGAAGGTCTTCTTCAGCAAGAACTTAAGTTTAAAGGGCTGTGTGTAACCGATGAGATCACGATGAAAGCTCTGAGTGAATTTGGGGATTATAAAAGGATCTGCGAGCTGATGATAAAAGCTGGCAACGATTTAATCATCTGGAACACTAATCTAGACGAAGCTTTAGAGATAGAAAGATCTAGCCCTACCTGCCATTTTAGTAAATCTCTGCGTGAGCATATCGAAAGTTCTATCGAGAAAATTAAACTAACTAAAGATCGACTTAGGGGTAAAAAAGCGCTAGAAATCGAATGCAGTTCTGGTTTAGATAAAAACAGGATTATGAAACATACTTTAGACCCTAACCATAGAGAAGAATTAATAAAAGAGATGTCAAACATAGTTCAAGACAGCATTCAAATAAAACATAAAGCTCAAAATGGCTTAGATGCAGAGTTATCCAGTTTCCTGCCGCTTAAACCTGATTATATTTTGGTTTTTGAACATCCTAAGCTAGAGGTTGAAGTTATCACGAGAGTATTTCCAGAAGCCAAATTAATAAAGTTCTCCAAAGAAACTGATTCTCTGAGTAATCTAATATTAAACGCAGAGAAAGAATTAACCGAAGTCTCAAAGAGTTCTTTAAAATATTTAATATTGACTTTCCAATGCTGGAGCGATTCAAAATTAGAAAGCCTTATTTTAAATTTTAAAAAGTATTTTCCCGATACTGTTCATGTTGAATGTGATTTTGATAGTGAAATAGCTGATATCAATCTAGGTGGTGCAAATTTGGTACATTACAAAGCACTCACATAAACCCTTTCAAACTAATCTAACAGAATTTTAAAGAGCCTCACTCTTCCTTAAATTCGATCACTTTCTTTTTTATAATCCTGTCTTTAAAACTAAACTTCTTATTTTTCTCTCTTTGCGCCAAAAGAACAGCTGCATTCATCTCACCTAAAACCTGGCAAAGCTTAAAAGTAACATAATGTAACTTTTTCTTATCAAATAAAACTAGGATATAGAGTAACTCACAAGCTACATAAAATATCTTTAAATGCAAATAAAGAGGGATTCTAGCAATCTTAACTTTAGTGAACTCAGGATAAAATAATCTATCTCCACTGCTAATCTGAAATAAATCTGGGGCAGAACGCTTAAGCCTGTCTGTATGAGCTATCCAATAAAGGCTTCTACCTGTTTTAAAATAACTAGTTCTCACATAATGCTCATCTAGATGCTCTGGCTTAATGGGGTGAAAGACTATACACTGTGGCACATATAGCATTGGAATGTTTATAGCAGCAAGGTAATCAAAAAATTCGTAATCCTCATGTGAGCCAAGACCACCTTCAGCATTAGCTCCTAAGTCCACTCTGAAAATTCCACAGTTAATAAAAATTTCTCTGCGGATAAAAACATTTATACCTGATGGATAATCCGCCTTACCAAACTCTGTATCAAAAGGATAAAACCTCTCCTCATCACCGTAACTATGACCCCTGAATACATCTTGGTCAACACCATAAGGTGGTTCTAAATCAAGCCATTCAGGCAAAGCATCCTCCCAAAGAGGTATAGAACGTCCACCATAGACACCTATTTCATGCTGTAAACAATTAGAAGCTAGCTTATAAGCTTCTCTTAGCCAATCCTCATCCAAAGAAATATCATCATGCAGAAAGGCCAGCAGATTACCTTGCGACTTCTCTATTCCAGTATTACGTGCAGCTGCAATACCTTGCATGGGTTCAAAAATATACTTAACGCTTAAAGTATTCGCTTCAATAAATTTATAAATAACGCCTTTAGTGTCATCTCCAGAATTATTATCAACAAGAATTAATTCAATAGACTGCTCTTCAGGAGCTAAACTTACATGCTGCTCTAAAATATCATTTAACAATTGCTCAAGCAAATTTGCTCTATTATATGTGGTGATTATTATACTCAGTTTAATCATTGAGGGACTATGTTAATTGACGATTTTGATTTTGAGCTACCGGGGGAATTAGTCGCTAAGTATCCACTAAATAAAAGGGATAATTCTCGCTTGCTCTATTATAAGCGAGAAATTCAGGAAGCACCAAATCCCCAAGGCACTATTTCACAAGAACTTAATAAAAATATCGAACATAAATCCTTTAAAGATATCTGCTCCATTTTAAAAGCGGGAGATATTTTAGTCAGGAATGTCACTAGAGTGTTAGCAGCAAGATTTTTCGTTACAGATAAAGAGAAGCCTGAAAATAAAGCCATTGAAATACTTTTAGTTAAAGAATTATCGGATCATGAGGACGACGGAAATGCAGAAATTGGAGTTTGGGACCAGTCCCATAATAAGGAGTACCGCTGGACGGCTCTAGCCAAGCCTGGAAAAAAAATTAAAACTAATCCTCGATCTTATATCATCAGTGGCTCATCAGAAGAAATAATTATTTTCAAGGAAAATGCAGCAAATGGAGTTGTGCAGCGGTCTTCAAATGAAGATGGAATGATGATAGTCGAATTCAAAAGCTATGAGCAATTTATAAACATAATCACGAATCACGGCACTATGCCGATACCACCGTATCTACAAAGGAGTGCCGAAGATAGTGATAAAGACCGCTATCAGACGGTCTATTCCAAACAGGACTCTCTCGGCAGCAGTATTGCAGCACCTACTGCTGGATTGCATTTTACCGAAGAGATCATTCAAGAACTTACAAATAAAGGAGTTGAATTTATAGACTTAAATTTAGATGTAGGTATAGGAACCTTTAAACCTGTCAGCGTAAGTGAAGTAAAAGATCATAAGATGCATTTCGAGACTTATGAAATCAGTCCTGAAAACTGGGATAAAATTCAGTCAGCCAAAGCAGAAGGGAGGAAAATAATCGCTATCGGCACTACTAGCCTACGCTGCCTTGAAAGCATAGCTATTACCGGTAAACTGTGTGGTGAAACCGATTTATACATATACCCTGGGAATTTTAAATTTAAAATTATAGACGGACTTCTCACTAATTTTCATCTGCCTAAGTCCACTTTATTACTATTAGTAAGTGCCTTAATCGGCATAGAGGAATGTAAAGCTCTTTACAGGATAGCCGTTGAAGAAAAATATCGATTCTTTAGTTATGGTGACTGCTGCCTTTTACTTTAAGAAGTATTTCGCTACACGCCCATGTTAAAATTTCTCCATACATGGAAAATTTAAGAATCCTATTTATCGGTCCAGCAGGTGCAGGCAAGGGGACGCAAGCAGCTAAGCTCGCAGAAGAGTTTAAGCTTGAACACATCAGCACTGGTGACCTTATCAGAACTGAAATCAAAAGTGAATCTGCTTTAGGAAAAGAAGTTAAAGCTATAGTTGAGCGTGGAGAGTTAGTCTCTGACGACATCGTCAATGAAATAGTTAAAAGTAAATTAAAAACCACTAATAGATTTCTGTTAGATGGTTACCCAAGAACATTAGAACAAGCTAAATTCTTAGCCGAGGTTAGCCCACTTGATTATATATTCGCCTTAAACGTCCGCAAAGAAATTCTTGTGGAAAGACTGAGTGGCAGAAGAATGTGTTCTAAAACTCAAGATCCAAACTGTAAAGGCATGTTCCACGTCCTATTCACTCCACCTAAAATAGAAGGGCTCTGTGATTTATGTGGTTCAGAGCTATACCAAAGAAAAGATGACAATCCTGAAATTATAGAAAGAAGGCTCAGCACTTATGAAGCAGAAACTGGTTTACCTTTAACTCAATTCTATAATAATTATAAATCAGGTAAATTTATTGAATTAGATGCGGAACTGAGTCCAGATGAGGTGTACAAAAACATTACGCAGTCTTTAGCTCAAGCTGTGGTATAATTACTTGACTTATGCCTAATAATCAGAGCGATTCTACTAATAAGTTCTTAAGTGAGATTATAGACTACGAAGAGAACATCTATGAGATGACTAGAGAGATCGCGGGCGTGGCTAAAAGAATTAAAGAGCAGGATAAAGAAGAGCCTAGCCCTTACCCACCTATTCTTAAAGCTATTAAGGAAGTTTACGTACACAGAGTAGAAAATCGTTACTAACTCAAGTGGAGCTGACTCTTGAAAATAAGACTATAGTTCTTGGAGTTACTGGCGGCATAGCTAGCTATAAGGCCGTTGAATTAGTTTCCCAATTAAAAAAACTTGGAGCTAATGTCTATGTAGTTCTAAGCAGTTCAGCTGCAAGCTTCGTAAGCACGCTCAGCTTAGAAGTTATAAGTGGTAATAGAGTATTCACCAAAGAGTCTAAACATACAGTCGAGGAATCGACTATGAACCCCTTCTTTAACAATGGGGGGCGTGTAGCTGAACGAACAAGTTCAAGGCCGAGGAGGACGAATGACCGCAGTGTACTGCGGGTACATGAGGATCACGAGGACGACGAAAACACAGAAATTGGAGTTCCGCTACACGCCCATAATTCTTATATAGATCATATATATTTAGCTCAAATAGCGGATCTCATATTAGTAGCTCCAGCGACTGCTAACTGTATCGGTAAACTCGCTACTGCCATCAGTGATGATTTAATCTACGATATAATCTTGGCGACTAAAGCCCCCGTAGTAATAGCTCCAGCTATGAATACCAATATGTGGCTGCACCCAGGGGTTCAAGATAATATCAAAAAACTGAGAGATAGCTATGCTTATTCAATAATTCAACCTGGCGTGGGAGCTTTAGCTTGTAAAACAAGTGGAATAGGTAGGTTAGCAGATTTAGACTCTATCCTAAATGCAGTAAATAAAATACTAACTAAGAAAATACTGTTTAAGTACTCTAAATTACAATTTAACTCTAAAGGAAAACCCCAGAACTTGCTAGACAACAATATACTTATCAGCTCTGGTGGGACTAAAGAATATTTAGATCCCGTTAGATTCATTTCCAACGACAGCTCTGGAGAAATGGGATTTGCACTAGCACAAGAAGCCCTCTATCGTGGAGCTAATGTCATACTGGTATCTACGGTAAATTATAAAAAAGATCCTATAAAATCCGCTCTACTAGATCATCCCAATCTATTACTTTTACAAGTTAACTCATCAGAAGAAATGCTTCAAGCCATGGAAGGAAATTTTAATGAATCTGTAGATGCTGTAATAATGGCAGCAGCCGTATCTGATTACAGCCCAATGAAACATTTATCGAAAAAAATTAAAAAAGATAATAATACCGCAAATACCGTCACCCTAGAACTCAAAGAAAATCCCGATATAATCAAGCATTTATCTACCCTAAAAAGCCCAGTCCAAATAACAGTAGGCTTTTCTCTCGAATCTGAAGACCTGATAGAAAATGCTCAAAAAAAATTAATAGAAAAAAATCTAGATATGATAATAGCGAATGGCGTTGATGCTATAAATAGCAAAGAAAGCGAAATTAATATAATTTATCCTAAATTAGATGATCCTAATGAACTCGAAATTATAAAATTAGTTAAGCAGGATAAAACCTTAAGTGCTGATCATATATTAGATCACTTAAGTCTAATCCTAAAATCAAAACATGAAAAGCATTCGCATCTCACTGATAGGCAGACCTAATGTCGGCAAAAGCACTCTAGTAAATAGATTAGCTGGTAGACAAGTATGCATAGTAGGCGAAAAAGCTGGTATTACGCGAGATCGTAAAGAAGTTACTTTTGAATGGGAAGATACCCCTTTCACTATTTTAGACACTGGTGGAATAACTTTTGATAAACAAGATCCTTTTTCTGACGATATTTACCGCCAAGCGGTAATCGCCATGGAAAATTCAGATGCGATAGTATTTTTACTCGACGTTAATACTGGTATGACAACAGAAGACCAGAGGATATGCAGCATCTTAAGAGAGAAATTCTTTGAAAGAGTCTATGTCGCTGTTAATAAAGTCGATAGTGTAGAAAGAGAAAGCCTCGTCTATGATTTTTATAAACTTGGCTTTGACAAGGTTTATGGTTTCAGTGCTTTACACGGTTCAGTAGGATTAAATAATATGCTCACTGATATTATTGAAAATTATGGCGCTGGGCTAAAAGCCAGTGATGAAAAGCCAGAAGAATCTATTAAGATCGCCTTTATTGGTAAACCTAATGTCGGGAAATCTAGTCTCTACAACAAGCTCATCGGCGAAGAAAGATCTATAGTAAGCGACGTTAGTGGTACTACACGAGATTCCATAAATATTTTCCTAAATAGACACGGTCATAAATTTGAGTTAATAGACACTGCTGGGCTTAGAAGAAAGTCTAAAGTTCAAGAAGAAATAGAAAGATATTCGACGATAAGAACGACTCACAGCATAGCTCGCTGTGATGTAGCTATTTTAATTCTAGATAGCACTCAGGACGATATAGTAAGCGAGCAGGATCAGAAGATCGCGGCACTGATACAGAGTAAAGGCAGGGCTTGTGTAATCGCTATGAATAAATGGGACATAGTAGATCCTGAAATTAAGAATGATCAGACTAAACTCAAAGCCTTTAAAGAAGAGCTTTTGTTTAAATTAAGATTCGTCGACTATGCCCCAATAGAATTTATATCAGCCCTAGAAGGTACTAGAACTGACAAAATTTGGACTAGAGCCATAGAAGTCAGTGCACAGCATAAACGCCGCATAGAGACTAATCTGCTTAATAAAGTTCTAAGAGATATTTTATCTTTACAGCCGCCACCAATAGTAAAACAAAAAGCGATTAAGATTAAATATGCGACACAGATTACTACAGAACCGCCAGAGTTTCTGCTCTTTGCGAACTATCCCGAATTAATCCCTCCTACCTTCGTGAGATTTATGGAAAAGAAACTTCGAGAGTATTTCGGCTTTATTGGTACACCTATTCTGATAAAATTTAAAACACAAGAAGAATAAAAGCTCAGTTGCGCAGACTTAAATACTTTTTTTTAAAAAGCTTTGATACTAAGACTCAGATTTTGCTTAGGGTTGCTTTAATTGGAGTTATAGTTGGCTGTATCGCAGTTGCATTCAGGGTTCTTACTGAAAAATTAAGTCACCTTTTTTACTATAACCTCTATCATCGTGAATACTGGTATGAATGGCTCTACCCGATTATCATTTGTACCGGTGGAGGTTTATTCGCTGGATTTATTACTCAGAAATATGCCAAAGATGCTGGTGGCAGCGGCATCCCACAAGTTAAGCATGCTCTAAATAACCCGAATATCACAATTAGACTAAGAACTGTAATCGTTAAATTCTTCGGAGCTATAGTGGGCATCGCTTCAGGTTTATCACTAGGACGTGAAGGACCAACCATTCACATAGGTGCTGGTCTAGGCGGTAAAATCGCAAGGCTAATGAATAGTAAACATCAGAAAAGAGCTTTAGCGAGCGGGGCTGGAGCTGGTCTAGCTGCGGCTTTTAATACTCCTATCGCTGGCGTACTTTTTATTATCGAAGAATTAGATAAAGATTTTTCCAGCACTTCTCTTGGACCCGCCATAGTCGGCACGGTCTCTGCTGCGATCACTTGTAGATTACTTTATGGTGATTTCTTTACTTTTCATTTTCAATCCAGTTCTGGAATGAGCCTCAGCTCAATTCCTCTTTATATAATACTAGGCATAGTCTGTGGTGTTATTGGGATCAGCTTCCAAAAATCCATCTTAAAATCCTTAAATTTCTATCAACAAAAATTAGGTTTCATTCCAGCTTGGACACATGGTGGCATAGCTGGTTTTCTAACAGGCATAGTCGCTCTATGGTTACCAGAAGCTATAGGTGGAGGGCATGCTACTCTAGAAGGCACGCTGGCACAGGCTTATATTTGGTGGATGATCCCATTAATATTCTTATTTAAATATATTCTCACGTTAATAGCTTATGGCAGTGGCGTTCCTGGTGGTATATTTGCACCATCGTTAATTCTAGGAGCCTTACTTGGAGCGATGTTTGGGAATAGTTTAAATTCATTATTTCCTTTTCTTGATTTAAATCCCTCGACCTTCGCTTTTGTGGGAATGGGAGCTTTTTTTACAGCTATTTCTAGAGCACCTATCACAAGCATAGTCATGCTCTTTGAACTAACTGGTAACTATGATTTAGTACTTCCCCTAATGTTTTCCTGTATTATCGCAAATGTAACTTCTGAAAAATTACACTTAGGTGGAATATACGAAAACCTTCTCTCGCGCCAAGGTATAAAACTAAATCAATACACCAGTCCGTCTTATTTACAGCAGTTTAGCGTTAAAGAGGCTATGGCTCTAGACCCAGAATGTGTGGAAGAGAATATTTCGCTTGGTTCTTTAAATAGAGTATTTCAAAGGACCACTCATAGTGCGCTACCTGTAGTAGATGCTGAACAGAACCTAGCAGGCATAGTAACCCGCAATGACCTAAAACAGGCTCTAGGAGAAAGTCTCAAAAGAAATACTAAAGTCTCTCAAATAATGTCAAAATCACTTGTTGTACTTACCGAAGATGATAATCTTCACCAAGCGATTATTAGTTTACATGAACATAATATAGGCAGATTATTAATTGTTGATAGACAAAATCCTAAAAAGCTAATCGGCATAATGACTAGATCCGATATTATTAATTTCGAGGCGACTAAAGAAATAGGCGAGCCATGAGTGATTTAATTTATATTTCTAAAAGATTTATTCATCTCATCTTTCTGTCACTGTTTATAAGCTTTCTAACTTTTAGCTTAATGAAAGCTGATTTTAAAATCCCTAAAATAAAGTTAGACATAGCTTTTATACATCTTAATACTAAAGAAATTCAGATACAGACTGGTGATCCTCTCGCTGACCTTAGATTAAATCCAGCGATTTCAGCTGCTCAAATAGAAGCTGAGTCTAAAAGATTAGGCTTAGATAAAGGCTTTTTCTATCAATATCTAACATGGTTGAGTAATTTAATTAAAGGTGATCTCGGTTACACTCAAGCTAATCAGAAAGTCATAGATGTGATAATGCCAGCCTTAAAAAACACCTTGATTTTAAATCTCTGTGCGATTTTCTTCAGTTGGCTTATCGCTATTCCGCTTGGAATAGTCTGTGCGATTAAGCAAAACAGCGCGCTGGATCTCTCCGTTAGATTCTTACTATCTTCTTTAATGGCGATGCCCAGTTTTATACTTGCCATTTTTATGTTGCTGTTCGCCCTTTACAGCGGCTGGTTTCCTATCGGCGGGCTTACTAGTGTCGTTATAGATGAGATGAATTTTTTTGAACGCCTTATAGATGTAACAAGACACCTATTTATTCCAGTAAGCATACTCACTCTACTCAGCATACCTAGTATACAGAGACAGATGCGAGCAAATTTATTAGAGATATTAGATAGACCTTACATTAGAACTGCCTTAGCGAAAGGTCTGAAATTTGACATAGTCATCTGGAAACACGCTTTAAGAAATGCGATTAACCCTTTAATTACTTTATTCGGTTTCGAGTTTGCTGGCTTATTTGCTGGTTCTGCTCTCATAGAAATGGTTCTAGCTTATCCAGGACTAGGCTTACTTACTTTAGAAGCAGCAAGAAAACAGGATATTAATATAGTTATGGCTAATCTCTTACTCGGCAGTTTAATGCTAGTACTAGGAAATCTTCTAGCTGACTTGGTTTTAAAAAAAATAGATCCGAGAATAAAATAAAGCTAGGCTTGAATAGTTTCTAAATCTTCTACAAAATTACTAAAAGCTATAATCGCTTTATTAATCCCCATATCTAAGTCTACGAGACTCGCTTGATCATCCATATAAGCAGGTGAAGATACTATTTTATTTTTTTCATCCACTACACATTCCGTACTTAAACACTTAAGGGATTTTACACCTATCGTTTCAAGAGCCTGATTAGGAGCGTCATCAAGACCTAAAGTGAGTAGAATCTCTGGTTCTAAATCATAAAGAGAAAGAGCTACTAAAGCTGGAGCGATACAGATAGCTAAAATAGCTTTCTTCATAGTAAACGCTTCGCGAATAATTCTTTTAGCATCTGCGTCGACAGTAGCTTTCACCCCATCCAAAGCAAAACTACAGAGATTTTTCGCTACCCCAAAACCACCAGGAATCGCAAGAGCATCGTAGTCATTCATCGAAACAGTCGCAAGATCAAGTATATCGCCGCGAGCTATGCGAGCGGCTTCCACAAGAACATTACGCTGCTCATTTAATACAGAGCCATCTATAAAATTAATTACGTCTATTTGTAACTTATTAGGTGCAGTACATTGAAAACTCATTCCAGCTTTCTCTATCGCTGTCAGTGTTAGCACGGTCTCGCGAATTTCACTACCATCCTTAGCGCCAGAGCCAGCAAGTAAAACTAAAACCTTTTTCTTTTCCATAAGCTTTATTTTACTAGGAATAGCATCATTAAAGAATTAAAAACAGTCCCGAACTAATTTGTTGGTAGCGGAGCAGTTTCTGGAGCCTTAAGCCTAGCAGTAATCTGAAATTCCTTATAAACGAGTCCATCACTATAATCTCGCGAACCACTTAAAAGTACGTCAGAAAAATACTTTGAGCTATGACTTAAATTTACAGCAAAGCCTGAAACTTCATTTACTTTTTCTGCCTTACCGATCATCACTAAATTATTCTTAGCTGCACTAAAACGCTCTATCCATAAACCTTTAGGAGTTAATTTACTAAGTTCCTTTAAGATTAAATCCCAAGGTGCTCGCCTTCTAGTTATCGAATAATAAAATTCTCTTTCTTTTTCTAAATCCGTTATCTCTTGCTTAATACGCTTCTTCTCCGCGATCTGCCTTTCATACTGAGTGACCTCATTCTGGAACACTAAGTACTTCTGGTCTAAACTCATATTCTGTAGAGTCGCGAACAGCCCTAAGAGTAAACTAAAAACAAGAAACATCACAGCGAACAAATGAGCAAGATTCGGAAAATCTAGCCTAAAAGGCTCTGGTGGAAGCTTAACTTTTTTAGTAATATCCTGGAAGGAAGCTACAGAAGAAAGATTTTCCATTAAGAAGCTTTCGTAATCCTCTCTCAGAGTTAGTTTATGAGTTAAATTACTAAAAGAATATTCACCGAGATTAGTACCATAGATATCTATATTTTCTATACTTAAACTTTTATTCTCAAGATCATTCTGGTAAATATCTAAAAAACGATTCAGATCATTCGCTGGCTCATTAGTAGAACTTAAATTAGAAATAGCGATAGGGAAGGAATAACTCCAGAAGACTATCTCCATATTAGATGAATGTGCAAATGCTGATATGATCTCAGCATCTCGCTCTGGTTTAAAAAGATTATAGTTAGCAACAAATTTATAAAGTTTAGAGTTCATCTTTTGTAAAAAACTCTGACAGTTAAGCCTAACGGCCTTCTGTGGGGCTACTAAAAGATAATCACAGATTCTCTCACCAGCGACCATTCTTTCTGTAACACTTAGCCTTTCACAAGAAAATAGATCTAGAAAATTAGCCCTGTCTAAATCAATACTCATAAGCTTAAGCTTCTCGTCTTGAGGGGCTTCATCTGGCAGTGGGATAACTTGATAAGTTATATAACGAATCGGCAAAGAAAAAATTACTTTCACAGAGCCAATTCCATAAGATTTTAGTTCCTGTTTTAAATCCTGATGAGCCTGTTTAGGTTTTTTAAAAAAATCTTCAGTACTGACCTGGGTTTTATGGACGACAGAATTTATAGAGACGAGTATTTTCTCTAAACTAAAATCTATTATTAAAGTCTGATTACTATCTTTCAAACTCTTAGTATGATAGCAACAAATACGGCAAGAGCCAATGCTGGCCCCAAACGGACTGTCTTAGATTTGTCTTTCATAAGTGCCCGAAAAATTAATAAAGCTGAAAAAGCTATAGCCACACTGAGTAATGAGCATTCTACGCCTCCTATCATGGTAATAAAAGCGATCATAATAGTATCTCCACCACCCCAAGCATTTTTAAGCTCACTTGGCTTAAATTCGGCCGATGAGAAAAATTCACTATTTTTATCATAAATTTTATTCTCCTCCTCCTGCTCATGAATTAACTTCGGAGAATAAAAACGAAATAAGTAAAAATCGAAAACTATCTCATTAATAAAATAAGCGAAACCTAAATAGCAGAGTAGTATCTTCAATCCCATAAAATGAGCTCCGAAAAATAAAATGAGCATAAGGGTAAATAAAGCAATGTAAATAAAGGAAATATACTGTTCCAAAAACTTAAACCTTAAAGTAAGTGCACTAGGACAGATAGGCAGAGCAAATTTTTTATAAATTATTTTATTTGCAAAATGATTAAACGCATCAAAGAATACTAATATTAAACCAAGATTCGCAAAGCTCTCTATAAAAGGTACCGCTAAAAAAAACTTAGCAAAAAATATCGCAAAGATAATCCCAGAATAACTTAATGAATGTGGGATTCGTGCTGAATCATTATCAATAACCGCAACTGCGACTGCTATTACTAAAAAGACCAGAATGAATAAAAAAGAAAATATACTTTTTAAACACTCTGGCAATAAAATACCGACTTCAACAAAAGCACGAATCGGCATAAAAACTAATTTATATATAAGGGGAATAGAGCAAAGGCTCACAAGAAGCTCAACAACTAAATAGCGTGTATCTATTCTAGTATCACAGTGGAAGCATCTTCCTTGCAAGAAAAGGTAACTAAAGATCGGAATTTTTTCCCAGAAGCCTAGTTTATGATTACAGACTGGGCAGAAAGATGCTGGCTTTACGATCGAAAGTCCTAAGGGGAGCCTGTAAATAAGCACGTTAGCAAAGCTTCCAAACAATGAAGCTAGTATAAAAGCGATTAAGGAATAAAAAACTGCAAATCCTATGACTATATTTCCTATAATTTACATTATATATTCCGCTTGTAGATTTGTTATTTTCCTTTACTTTAGATAAGCATTTTTCAGTGGATTATTAATTCGATATTTAAAGAATGCTATGCACACCGCCTACCTGTCTCTAGGATCTAATCTAGGAGATAGACAAAAAAATTTAGAAACTGCTCTTTCACAGATAGCTGAGTGCGAGGGAGTGCAGATTTTAAAATGCTCTACTTGGCTTGAAAATCCAGCGATAGAAGAAGCAGGCCCGAATCCCTTCCTAAATGGCGTCATTAAAATATCTGTAAATTTATCCCCCATAGAGCTCTTAAAAGAGTTACAGCGAATTGAATTGAGCATCGACAGTAATAGAGCGGAGCGAGGTAGAAAATCAGCACGAATTATAGATATAGATATTCTGCTTTTTGATAGACTTAAACTAGATTCTGCGGAACTGACTATTCCTCACCCTAGAATGCTTAGCAGGAATTTCGTCTTAAAGCCGCTTGATGAGATAGAACCTAAAATAGTGCAAGAAACCGTTTATTCTTATTTTAAACTTAAACCCGAATATAAGATTCGCAGGATGATGCTTTCAGATTTAGATGAGGTCTGTATCATAGAAGCAGATGCCTATGGTGAAGTGCATTGGACACGAGATAATTTCGTCAGTGAGTTAGATAATACTGTCGGTGACTATAACGTTTTATATAAAGATGGCACTGTTGCCGAACGTGCAAGTTCAAGGCTGAGGAGGACGAATGACCGCAGTGTACTACAGGTACATGAGGATCATGAGGACGACGAAAACGCAGAAATTGAAGTTCGGCAACGGTGCCAAAATGAGAATGAAATTTTAGGCTATCTCGGCTCGTGGATGATCATAGATGAAATGCACATTACGACTATAGCTACTGCTAAAAATCATACGAGAAAAGGTGTAGCAGAAGCTCTTTTAATAGCCCAAATTTTCAAAGCTCTAGGACAGAATATTAAAGCACTCACTCTTGAAGTAAGAGTAAGTAATATTAAAGCTCAGGGTCTTTATGAAAAATATTTATTTAAAAGACAGGGCATTCGTAAAAGATACTACGAAGATACTTTGGAGTCAGCCTTAATTATGTGGACTGAGGATATAAATTCTGATGAGTTTCAGAAAAATTTTAGAGAAAGGCTGATTGAGCTTGTAAATAAGAGTGAATTGTTTGATCAGTAATTAATCACAGAAAATGAAGCTGTGGAGCAGCTTTTAAAAGAATTAAAGTATCACCGAAGATTCCCTAAGCAGTTGCTAAATCTGTTTTGCCCTCAAGGCGCATTTGTCGCATAGCTTCTTGTTCAGTTTTAGCCTCTTGAAGCCAAAATCGAGATATTTCACGCATCAAACCAGTTAACGATTTAGCTAAAAAAAGCTCGTGCCTTGCAGCTCCAGAAGAACCAGATCCGCCTAAAACCACTTGCTGGCTGTTTTTCTCAGCCATAACTAATTTTTGTTGACCTTGATCAATACCTGCACTAGCAGTAGCAATTTGGCGTGTAGGATTTATGGCTGACATACTAATAAGTATATCTTATTTTCTTAACATTTCCAGAAAATGCAACAGATAGAAATTCGTCAAAAGTCCGTCTTAGCAAGAAGCAGCCTTAAATATCAATCAAAAGCTTACCGTCAGCTATATTCAAGCCTTTTTTAAAGCCAGGATCTTCATCTAATGCAGAAATACCACGATTCGCAAGCTTTAATAAATAAGGCATAGTCGAATTACACAGTGCATGAGTACTCGTATTAGGCACAGCACCTGGCATATTAGCCACACCATAATGAAGCACATTATGCTTAACGATTATCGGATTATCATGGCTAGTAACTTCACTAGTTTCTATACACCCACCCTGATCTACAGCCACATCTACGATTACTGAACCATAACCCATCTGCTTAACCATACTCTCAGTGACCAACATAGGTGCTTTTTTACCAGTAATTAATACAGCACCGATAACTAAATCAGATTCTAAGACTCTCTTCTCTATCGCAGAAGAAGTACTAAAAATAGTAGCTACTCTGCTTCCGTATAAATCATCTATCTCTGAAAGAGCATTTAAATTATTATCAAAAACGTTAACGTGCGCGCCCATACCCACGGCTATTTTCAAAGCTGCTCTACCAACTATACCAGCACCAAGAATAGTTACTATCGCAGGAGGTACACCAGCAGCACCACCTAAAAGAATCCCTCTCCCTGGATGCTGGTCATTAACGCCTCTCTCTAGGAATCTCGCTCCGATCTGAACAGACATACGCCCAGCGACCTCTGACATCGGCTTCAACAGTGGCAATCTACCTGATCTATCTTCTATAGTCTCATAAGCTATACAGTGAGCCCCAGTCTCAGTAAGTGCATTAGTTAAAGTCTTACTAGAAGCTAAGTGTAAGTAAGTAAAGAGTATGTGCCTTGCCTCGATTAACTTATATTCCTGTTCTAAAGGCTGCTTTACCTTAACGATAATATCTGATTTCTTAAAAACTTCTTCTGCGGTATCTAAAATCACCGCTCCAGCTTTTCTATAAGCTTCATCGTGAAAACTACTACCCTCACCAGCGCCAGCCTGAACATAGACATTATGTCCAGCTTCATGAAGAGTACGAGCCCAGTCTGGAGTCATAGCTACTCTATTTTCATGTGCAAGTATTTCTTTAGGAACGCCTATTTTCATTAAATTTGATTATAACAAGCACGGGCGTGTAGTGGAACTCCAATTTCTGCGTTTAAACTTTCGCAGGCATCTCAGCTACCAGAATTTTTCCTTTGTGTTTTTCATAAGGATTAATTTTCGCACGAGAAACTACTATACAGTCTTCAAGCTCCGCTCCCTCACCGATTTCCACATTATCCCAGATCACACAGTTCTTCAAACTTACAGTATCAGCAATCACAGTCTTATCACCAATTTCGTTATCTTCGATTAAGCTTGCGAGTAGTGATATATCCTGAGAGCGAATTAATGGTTTAAAGCTTTCAAAATTCACTGAACCAGAAGCTATATCTTTCATCGTCTGAATGTACTGCTGAGGTGTACCAATATCAGCCCAATAAATATCTGCATCTACCGCCACAGCCTGCATATAAACCCCAGCCTCTAGAAGTTTAGGGAAAAGATCATGAGCGACATCATACACAGGTGACTCTTCTATACTAGGAATCATATCCAAAACTTCAGGCTCAAAGAAATAAATACCAGTATTTGCCCAGTCAGAAAGAGCTTCTTCTGGTTTCGGCTTTTCTTGAAAATTAATAACCCTACCTTTACCATCAGTCACAACTACGCCGAAATGCGTCGTATCTTCCACTTGCATCTTTGCGATAGTAACCTTGCAGTTATTTTCTTTAACTGCTTTTTGGTGTGCTTGTAATAATTTAGTTAAATCAGCGTTAGTAAGCGCATCGCCCATAATAATACAAACAGTAGAACCTTTCAAATATTCTCTACAAGCCCTGATACCACCAGCGACACCAGAGAGCTTTGATTCATGTATAAAATGGATATCAATACCTTCTCTCTGTTTAATATCAGCAAAATAATCATGAAGCTTCGGTGCCAGATGATACGTATTAGACACTACATCTGTAATACCATGCTTCTTCAGTAAAAGGAGTATATGCTCCATTACTGGTCTTCCAGCTATCTGCACAAGTGGTTTAGGTAAAATACTGGTGAGAGGTTCGAGTCTAGAACCAATTCCAGCTGCAAGCACCATTGCTTTTATTTTTCTCTCTTCCATACTGCTAAGATATTGTAGCAAAATTAATAGAACTACCGCCAATATAGAGCTTTAAAAATTAAAATAGCGTTACAATTAATTGATATGAGTTTAATTAAACAGGAAAAAAGAGAGATAATAGTAGTTATTACGCTAGTAACTCTTTGCTTATTATCTTCAGTCCTTGGCATGGTTCTTTTAAAAGATGGACAGGGTCAAATGCACTCTGGGAACGAGGTTAAAAAGGAACTATTATCTCAAATTGGTAATTATCAGGATTATATTCCAATCATTGGGCTTGAAGGTGTTATTTATGACGGCTTTGCAAAAAGCAGCCCTTTTAGTTCTGCTACCGATGCGATTAGCTGTAAACAGGAATTACAAAAAGCCTTAGATGATAAAAAAGCTAGAGCTGTTCTTTTAAGAATGAATAGCCCTGGTGGAACCGTTGCAGCTAGCCAAGAAATTTACCAACTGGTAAAGAAACTTCGTGAAGCTAAAAAACCAGTATTAGTTTCTATGGGAGATATATGTGGCAGTGGCTGCTATTACATAGCGAGTGCCGCTGATTCCATAGTCGCGAATCCAGGTACTCTTACTGGCAGCATCGGAGTTATCAGTCAGGGAGTGAATCTTAAAGGTTTTTTTGATAGGCTTGGTATTAAAGACCAGACATTTAAAGCAGGTAAATTTAAGGATATAGGCTCTAGCCAAAGAGAATTAATGCCTGAAGAAATAAGTATCTTAAATAAGCTCCTAGAGGATAGTTATGATCAATTTCTAAGTGATATTCATGCTGGTAGAGGCATAGAAATAGATAAGCTTCAGGTTATCGCACGAGGAATAATTTACACTGGCTCTCAAGCAAAAGAAGTTGGTCTAGTAGATCATCTTGGGACATTAGAAGACTCTAAAATTATTCTAAAAGATTTATTAAAAACTAAATATAAAGTGAAAGGTGCTGACAGTCTGACATTCAGAGAGACTTGGGATGGCGGTCAATTTTCTTCACTAGAAGGTCTGTTCGGTATGAAGATCTCACAGAAAGATTCTATAAAAAATCTTTTAACTGGTGAAAATGGTACAGCATCTTCCGTATTCCAACCACTATGGCTAATGGAAAGATGAAAATCAAAGAACTATTTATCCCTGTGATTCCACTTACAGAAGAGCTTACTGGAAAAGAACTCTGGATTATAGATCATCTGAATTTAACAGGTTCTAGTCCTAGGAATATAGGTTTTATCCCTGTTACTGAGTTGTATACAACCCAGCTTAACGACGGAAACGCAGGAATTGGAGTTCAGCAGCAGTGCCTAGGAATTAAAGTAGCTGCTCTTGCCGATGGTGAAATACCCTCTGAAGAAGAGAAAGCCTTACTGATTTCACAAGGTATACAGGCTTATAGCTATGCCTTAATGCCTCTAGCTCTTTACTACTGTGCAGAAGGTTACACTCTTTTAGCTAAAGCCTACATACCATCAGTACCTAAATACTTTTCCCTGACGGGTTTTCATGCGGGAATTAAAGCTGCGTCTAAAGAAAATAACTTAGATATGGCAGTTTTATTTTCAGAAAAACCATGTTCTTGGGCTGGTACCTTTACGAAAAACGCGATGAAAGCTGTATGCGTAGAACATAACATAGAATTAAAATCTAAAACCGTCCACGGTCTTATCGCTAATTCTGGTAACGCTAACTGCTGCACTGGAGAAGAAGGAGTTAAAGCAGATACTGATTTAAGGAAACTGCTTGAAGATTTTATTGAAAGTACCGCAGAAATTGGAGTCTGGGAGCAGTCCACACAAGACACGGTTGCTAGGCGTGCAAGTTCAAGGCTGAGGAGGACGAATGACCGCAGTGTACTTAACGTACATGAGGATCATGAGGACGACGAAAACGCAGAAATTGGAGTCTGGCAACTGTGTCCAAGAGTGCTGTCGGCGAGTACGGGGGTTATAGGACGCAAGCTTGAACTCAGTCACGCTAAAAAAGTTTTCACAGAAAAAATAGAAGAAAAGAAAAATTCTAAATCCTATGAAGCCGTCTATGATTTCGCTAGAGCGATCATGACCACAGATACTGTTCCAAAAATCAGTCAGGATGAGAAACAGCGATTTCTTGGCATCTGTAAAGGTTCTGGCATGATAGCTCCAAACATGGCAACTATGCTTGGTTTTATTATTACAGATGTGAAAATTTCTGGGCTTGATAATGAAAAAGCTACGGAATTTATGCAAGAAACTGTAAGTGAAATCGTCAACGCTACTTTTAATAACATCAGCGTAGATGGTGATACTAGTACTAATGATATGGTTCTCCTGTTAAATAATTTCGCTGGAGAGAACATCAGCCAAGAAGAATTTAAATCATCTCTTGAAGAGGTCTGCAAAGGACTCTGCTATCAGATTATTGCGGATGGTGAAGGTTTAACCAAAATCATAGACCTAAAACTAGAAAATTTACCCATCAGTCCATTAAATCTTCAAAAAATCGGCAAAAATATTATCAATTCGATGTTAGTTAAAACCGCTATCTTCGGTAATGACCCCAATTGGGGGCGTATAGTTGCAGCTTTCGCACGGGAAGAAGCTCTACTAGAGGGTTTAGACATGAGCTTAATTGAAGTTAATCTATTAGATAGCTGTGTTTTTAAAAATGTTTCCGCGCAGATTTTTGGAGAGGATTTAGATAAACTCGCTAAACGATTGAAACAAACAAGGCACGTAGAGATAACTATAGGTTTAACTAAAAATAAATTAAGTGTCGAAAGCAAAGCTCTAAATTCTGCACATTTCCTTGGGAATGATTTGAGTTATGACTATGTGAAGATTAATGCAGAATACACTTCCTGAGACCACTGCACAACTCCATTTTCTGCGTTTTTGTCGTCCTCATGATCCTCATGTACTTGTAGTACACTGCGGTCATTCGTCCTCCTCAGCCTTGAAACTGCACGTTGTGCAGTGGTCTCTTCCTGAGTAAGCTTTTAATAATCACTACAAAGCCAAGCAATAAAAGTACCACAGAGATTTTTACTCTCATTAAGATCCTGCTTGATTTGGTAAGCATCGCTAGCCTCGATTAAAGCTACATAAGGTCTGACGTCATAAACATAACGAATATTCTCATAATTGGAATTATACTGATGCTGTTTTAAGTAATAATTACAAGACTGAACATTTCTGTTGTCAGAAGTAGAAAGACCGTAGGCCCTGCACATCATTGGACGAATCTGGTGTACCGAACAGCCACCTGATTCACCTAAAAAAGGACAGCTATATTTAAAATCATTTGGATTCGCATCTTCTTTAGTTGGTCTATGTTTATTCGTGATCTTCAGCTCATAGCCATACTTTTCTACATGCTTGCTTTGGATATCTCTAGCCTTCGCTTTATAAATTTCGATATCACGCCCTTCTTCTTTAAGTTTCTGGACTAAATATTTATATTCAGAGTAATAGAGTACAGGATAGTCATTATGACAGCATTCTGAACAATTATAGTAAAAACAGGTATCTTCATTAACCCCAGTGAGATCACAGACCTCCACCTGAATGTCTTTAATCTCCTGATAAAGCACACCTAGATTATTAACCACTTCTGAAGGTGGGTAAGTATGCTTATTCGGTAATTTCTTTAAATTAACTTTCTTGGTTAAATCTGGTAGATACTGCTCTCTGTACTCTAACATCACGTCATCGGCTTTACCTAAATCCTTATTACGTCTATGATATAAAGCAAGTAAGCGTAATCTCTCTGGTTTTAAAGACTCTTCTTGTAAATTATCAAATAAGTTTTTATTAGATAATATTTCAAACGCTTTAGGGTAAAGCTCTTCAAGTTGATTGACTAATATAAAATCAGTATAGTAAACGATTACAGTTGGTAATAAATTAACAATAGTATAAAAATCTATATTCTTGAATCTTTTATCTAATTCCTCATCTAACTGAACATATTTATAAATCTTGGTATAAATATCTACAAGCTTCTTCGCAAGAGAGTTAGCTATGAATTCATTTCTCTTTACCACAAAGAGATTTTTCTCTTCTAAATGAATCTCATATGTCAAAGCATTTAAAATAAACAAACTCTTAATATCCAAAGAGTCCATTAAATCTGGTCTATTAATTAATTCATCATGTAAGCTAAGAGATTTACCTTGAAGATATCTGCTTAAATACTTATTAAATCTATCTTTTTGGCTTTTTTTATAAAAAATATCCTGATAACCAGAATCATGTGTCTTCAATGCATCTAGGGATTTTAACCTGTGTTGATCTTGTGACATAGATATATATTAGTCCCTTTTTTAATTTAGTGGTACCGCAGGTCGGACTCGAACCGACACTCTTTAAGGGAACTTGATTTTGAGTCAAGCGCGTCTACCGATTCCGCCACTGCGGCAATACCAGACTTTAAAGTTAAGATCCAGCCATCATTGAAGCAACTTCATCTACGAAGTTATCTTCTTTTTTCTGTATACCTTCACCAACTTTAAGTAAAACAAAAGCATCAATAGTCGCCCCACCTAAATAATCTTTAACCTTCTGGTCTGGATTTTTAATAAATGGCTGTTCGTCTAAAGTCTTCACTGCAAGAAGCTTACTGATTCTACCCTCAACAATCTTCTCTTTAATCTCATCAGGTTTCCCTTTAAGATCATCTTTCTGCATCTCTATATTCTTCTCAGTAGCAATTACCTCAGCTGAAATATCAGCTCTAGTTTTAAATTCAGGAGCTGGATTACTAGCTGCTACGTGCATCGCAAGATCTAAAGCTTTATCTTCAGTCACAGCAGTGCCAGATAAAGTAACTAATGCTCCGATTTTAAAACCTACTGGATGGATGTATGAAGCTACTACCCCATCAGTCTTTAAATAAGCTAATCTTCTAAGCTCTATCTTTTCACCAATTTTAGAAATCTGCTCAAGAATAGTCTCACTCAAAGGCTTTCCTTCAAAATCTACAGCTAAAACTTCTTCTAAATTATTAGACTTAGTATCTAAGGCTATCTTCGCGATTTTCTTAGCAAAGTTAATAAAATCATCATTCTTAGCAACGAAATCAGTTTGGCAATTAAGCTCAATAAGAGTCGCAGACTTCTTATCATCAGCGACAGCCACTGCAATAATTCCTTCAGCAGCAATATTGCCAATCTTCTTAGCAGCACCAGCTATACCTTTCTTGCGCAAATAATTAACAGCTTCTTCTATGTTGCCATTAGACTCGGTCAAGGCCTCTTTACACTTCATCATGCCGACACCAGTCATCGCTCTTAACTCAGCTACGTCTTTTGCTCCAAAACTCATCTTCTTTTAAATTCCTTTATCTCTCGAAAACTATAATAGCTTATCTCTTAGATATTTTTTGCTTAGCTGCCAAAATCACATCCATAAAATACTTAAGTAGGAAGCTAAGTGAGCTAATAGAATCATCATTAGCAGGAATAGGAAAATCTATACCAGTAGGATCACCATCTGTATCTACCAAAGAAAGTATAGTAATGTTGCCTTGTTTCTTCGATTCTGTTATAGCTAATGCATCTTTCTTCTGATCAAGAACCATAACTACATCTGGTCTACCTTTCATCTTCTTAAGGCCACCTAATGATCTATTAAGTTTAAGAATCTGTCTATTAATAGATGCTATTTCCTTTTTCCCAAGACCTTTAAAACCACCTGTATCTCTAGAATGCTCAAGCTCTCTAAGAGTGTTTAATCTAGATCTAATTATGTCGAAGTTAGTAATTAAGCCACCTAACCATCTTTGGTTAATGAAAAAGATACCTGCTCTTTCAGCTTCAAGCTTAACTAATTCAGAAGCTTGCTTAGAAGTACCTACCAATAGAATATTTCTATCAAGCTTAACTTGTTTTTTTAAAAATTCTGCGGCCCTCATCATATTAGAAACCGTTATAGAAACATCAATAACATGCAAGCCATTCTTCGCAGAGTGAATGTAGGCATCCATCTTAGGGTTTTTCTTACGAGTAGGGTGCCCTAAATGTGAACCAGCTGCTACTAATGCTCTTAGTAATTCCTTGGCTTCAGCTTTTTTCGACTCAAGCTTCTCTAATTTTTCAGCTTCTGTTGCTGTATCATTCACGCTATTTGCTTCTTTTATTTCTATTGACATATTATTTTACCATCTACATTATTAGTCCCAAGTCAAGACAATTAAGCAGGCTAACTATTCTAGCAATTAACTTACTAGGTTTGCAATCTTTTGAAAATTCAATGATAAGATAAAAATCATGGCGACTATTGGTGAAGTTTTCGAGGAAATGCACAAACATTTCAACCCAGAAGGAGCAGCAGGAATCGCTGCAACTTATCAGTTTAATATTTCAGGCCCAGAAGGTGGAACATGGGTTTTTTCAATAAAAGATGGAGAATGTGAATTCAGCTCTACCCCGTTATCAAGCCCGAGTGTAGAAATAGCGATGAGCGATAAAGACTGGATCTCCATTCGTGAAGGCAGACTCAATAGCCAAATGGCTTTTATGCAAGGTAAGCTAAAAGTTAAAGGCGACATGGGGCTTGCGATGAAATTACAAAATATTTTCCCTATTAAAGCCTAGAAGGGACCGCTCGCAAACGTACAAGTTCAAGGCTAAGGAGCAAAAGGTCTATGAGACTATTATTAATAGCGGGAACGCATGGAATAGAACCTCAGAGTTCTGCTTTTTTAAATAGCCTTCTTTCTCAAATTGTATCTATGGAGGAATCTGACGAAAATCCAGAAAATGGAGTCGTGCGCAGATCTATAGATATTGATTTCAACAAAAAATCAATAGGAATATTCTCAATATCCAATCTAATTGGACTAACAGCAGATACAGCTAAAGATACTGCTATCCAGATTAATGATTTAGAGCTGAATGTAAATGATTTTAAAGATTTTAAAATCATCGCAATACCAGCATTAAATCCACATGGTTTAAAAAATTTCACTCGCCATAATCATCATGACGTAGATTTAAATCGTAATATGCCAAGCCAAAACTGGCAGAGTGCAAAGTTTAGAATAGATGGTGAAAAAAATCCCTATTATCCTGGTGATTTTCCAGCAAGTGAAATTGAAACTCAACTATTAACTAAATTGATAGAGGGACTTGATTTTGATTTAATTATTAGTTTTCATACTAACCATTTCATTCGCTTCCCGAATCCCCCACAAATCAACTATGATGGGCTCGGTACTCATAAAGACTTTGCCATAAAACTTGCACTGGATACTGAACTGGAATTCACCGAAGATATCGGCTATCCAACTCCTGGCTCACTTGGCTCTTACTCTAAAGATAAGGGTCTGGACTGCATTACCATTGAGTTTGATGATAATATTACAGCAGAAGAACTTAATACTAAATACCTTAAAGCTTTTACAGAGAATATCAGCTATTTATTTAAAAATCAGGATTCTAAACTCAACACTAAGATTATCTAAATAATGGACAGGATTTTTCAAGACAAAATCAATGATCTTAAAAAACAAAATTTATACAGAGATCAAAATTCAATTAATGAGCGACTTTCAAGACAGAAAGAACTGATAAATTTCTCAAGCAATGACTATCTTGGGCTTGCTGAATGCTCCATTTCAGGAATATTAAATATCAATGCTACAGATTACTCAGTCAATAATTTAACAGAATTAATGCAAATCCCCTTTGGCAGCAGCGGTTCAAGACTAACAACTGGCACGCACCTAGAGCACAAAGAGCTTGAGGACTGCATCTCAAATTGGAAAGCCTGTGAAGATACTATCATTTTCAGTAGTGGTTATTTGGCGAATCTTGGTGCATTATCCGCATTGATAGATAAAGAGGATGTCGTCTTCATTGATGAACTTGCACACTCATGCATGTGGGATGCTCTCAGGATCAACAATGCAAGAAAATATATTTTTGCACATAATGACGCCCAGGAATTAAGGAGGCTTATCCAAAAATATCGTTATCAATATACCAATTCTTTCATCATCACAGAGTCCGTATTTAGCATGGACGGTGACCTTGCCCCCTTAGATGATTTAAAATCTATCGCTGACGAATATTCATCATTCTTATATATAGACGAGGCTCACAGTACTGGCATATATGGAGCAAGTGGAGCAGGTCTTATCAGTGAATATAAGGAAGAAAATCCTCAGCAGGATTTCAGCAACCTTATTCAAATGGGGACACTGTCTAAAGCGATTGGTCTTGAAGGTGGTTATATCTCTGGATCATCTTCACTGATTGACTTCTTACGCAATAAAGCACGAACTTACGTCTATTCAACAGCGAGTTCTCCTTTCTTAATGAAAATCGCCCAGCATAATATCCAAAAAATCATTCACGAGAATGATCTTCGCCAAAAGCTTTTCAGTAATATTAAATATTTAGACTCACTACTCAGCAATCTTAAAACTAAGAATGAAATGGATATTGAAAATAAATTTCACTGGACAAATTTCGGCAGTCCAATATTCACCATACAATTTCAAGAGATAGATAAGTGCCTTGCTGTTAGTAACAAGCTTCTAGAAAAAGGTTTTATCTGCACAAGCATCAGACCACCTACTGTAAAAATCGCCCGATTGCGAATATGTGTCAGCAGCAAACACAGTCATGATCAGATTCTCAGCTTTTGTGCAGCTTTGTCAATAGCTCTAGCAGCATAATTTAACTTTTTTTTCTAAAATTTATCTAAGCTACAAATTCAAAATTTTGCTATAAAATATAAGTAGAATGAAAGTTAATGCAAGTGCTGAATTGGAAAGGGATTGTATATCTAATTTTTCCCTCGACCAATTAGAGCGTTTTTTAGCAAACTATAGTGTGACCCTATTAAGCCTGAGATTTACTGGTGATAAGGTTTCTGTAATGTTCAGGGGTACTAAAGAGAACCTTAGACTTGCAGTGAAAAGCCTATACCTTAAATCTGGTTCTTCCTTTAAAAAGACTGTACCTGAGCATATTAAAAACTATTTAGACAGCATGGCAGATTCCAAATCTTATAAAAAAAATTACGATAAAGTCGCTGGTGACTATATTCGCCACTGTAATTTAAATAATGTAACTCCGCATCCTGAAGTTGACGAAGGTTTTGTTTACTAAAGTAACCAGTGACACTAATCAGTTTATTAAACTCGCCAGATCTCTCTTGGAGAAGAAGAGCCGAGATAAAGAAAATCTGTTTATAGTCGAAGGTTTTAAGCTAATAGATGAAGCTCTGGCAGCTGATTTCACCCTTAAATATCTTTATATCCTTGAAGAAGAATCACAAAATAATATTGAGCTGAATCTTTCTGCTCAAAAAGCTTTTAAAAAAACCAGTACTAATAATAACGTAGGGGAAATATTTCTAATTTCAGAAGGGCTTATGAAAAAGATTGCTAGCACTGAAACACCCCAAGAAGCACTAGCAATATTTTCTAAAAAATCTGATTCACTAGTTAATAATCCAGTAGAAGCTCATTTGGCTATAGCTGATCCCAGCTTTGACTTGCAGAAAGTTAATCTTTACTGTGAAAACCTCCAAGACCCTGGTAATTTAGGTGGCATTATTAGAACTGCCTTAGCAAGTGGCTGTGAGAATATTTTCTTAGATAACTGTGTCGACATTTATAATCCTAAATTAATCAGAGCTAGTGCTGGAACTGTTTTCCATGTGAAATTTCATAAAACGAATTTAGAAGAATTTTTAAAATTAAAAATGAATTTAGATAGTCAAGAAAAAATAACTTTAGTTGCGACCTCTCCTAGAGCCGAACATGCATATTATGATTTTAAGCCTGAAAACCATGAAAAAATAATTTTAATGATGGGGAATGAAGGAAAAGGCTTAAGTGAAAAGGCTTTCTCTGCCTGTGATACAACACTGAACATTCCGATTAACCCTAAAGTCGAAAGCTTAAATGTACTAGCTGCAAGCACAGTACTATTATTTCATTTTCAAAGTTTGAATAAAAGAGACTTATACAGACCTTAGAGTGATCTTTAAAATGGAACAAATAGTAGCTTTAGACATAGGTGAAAAACGTGTAGGCATAGCCACCAGTGACACTCTTGGGCTAGGCATCAGACCTTATAAAACCGTTCTTAAAGATGAACTTATAAAAACCCTTGAGTCACTGATGAAAGAATATGATCTTATTAAACTAGTAATCGGTCTCCCTAAGCACAGAGACGGAAATAAAAGCGAGCAAACTCTTAAAGTAGAAAGCTTTACAGAGCTGATTCGAGAAAGGTTTTCTAATTTAGAGATATGCTTTGAAGATGAAATACTGACTAGTAGTGC
>JBMOEX010000011.1:0-28847 GCA_049314535.1 Vampirovibriophyceae bacterium
ATAGTAATTTACAGTCATTTAATCAATTCCTGCTTATGGGGCTAATCATAATGCCTCTCTGTTATTTACCTAAAGCTGATCTGAATTCTCTTCAGAAAACACGGGAGAACCTCTTTATTAAAGGAAAAGGGGCTAGATTTTTTGATCTGTTTTTTGGAAATATTTTCAAAAAAATACCTTCTTTTTTGCGCAGACCAGCTCAGGTAATCTTTTTAGTTTTAAGTCTAATGATTTTAGTGCCAAGTACTGTCGGGCATTATTATTATGATCAAGGTGATTTAAATAGGGCGATAGCCATAGATGCTAAGCACCCTCTGTATTTTTTAATGCGTGGTGTGAAAAATATAGAATCAGATTTAGTCCATAGCGAAAAAGATTTACTAAAAGCAGTAGAATTAGCTCCAGCAGTACCTTATATTCGTGGAGCATTGGCTGCCGCACAATTAAGTAATATGCACCTAAGGGAGGCGAGGGAATCTATAGATTTTGCTTTGAAGCACACTGGTAATGATGCTTACTGGTTTTTAATTAGTTCTTTAATTTATCAGAATCAAGATTCGCAGCAAGCTAAGGCACATTATATAAAAGCTTTGAAGATAGACCCTCATTTGGAGACTTTCTTAAGCGATCCATCGCTACCATCTTATAAAATTATAGGTGGTAAATCGGGTGACTCTAGAATCAAGGCTTTTTATCGTAGCGGGGAGAAACTATATTTACCATTACCTTATGTGGAGATTGTGCAGAAGCGCCCTTAACAAAATTATAATTTTGATATACTAGACTTAATTTACATGAGGACAACGAACACGCAGAAATTGGAGTTCGGCAACAGTGTTATGAGGGTAAGAACTTTTACTCTGTTCTTGATTATTTTTCTTCTTAGCTGTGGGACTTCTTTTGCTGCTGAAGATCAGCCAGATTATATAGCTCCTAACAGTAAAGTAGATTTTGATTTTAATCTACAGTCTAGTTTTCAAGTACAGAGCTTATTTGAAGTCGCTGATGATGTCGATGTTTACAGGGTTGTCGTGCCTGGTAATTCTTACCTTGATATAGAGACTTCTGGAGATGCAGATCCTTATCTAAGGCTGTATACACAGAATGAAACTTTATTGGCTTTTGATAAGGATAACGGTGCAAAATCTAATTCTCATATAGTTTATGAAGTTACGGCGGGGACCTATTTTATTGTGTTAGATAACCGCAGTGATATAGATAGTTTTTATACACTTAAAGTTACGCAGCGAGCCTTAGGCACACTCAGCGACGATGTCGCTAATAATATAAATCCAGGTTCAGTTATTACACTCAACCCACAGATTAGCCCAAGCGTGGTCATTAACAAGGCTATTAACTATTATGGTGATGCAGATTATTTTAGTTTTGATTTAAAACAAGAAGGTAATATACAGTTTTCACTTGAAGCTTCTAGTTTCCCTATTAAATTCACTCTCTATGACATAAATTATAATTTAATTCGAGAAGCTAATGCTTCTGCTGCCCAGAAGTATCTTCATGATTTAGCTGCTGGGAAGTACATTATAGTAATTCAGGGTGAAGAGCAAGTCTCTGCGAATTACAGCCTCTCCATTACACACACAGGAGCCGTTATTGATGAGGATTCTGACTCTATTGTTAATTTCGTGGGAAAAGAAATTACTACCATAAAAGATCCTCAGAAAAATACTTATAAAAAATCTATAAAGTCCAGTATTGATTATATTGGTGATGTCGATATTATAAAGATCACGGTAGATGAGCCTGGTGAACTGTTTTTAATGGCAAGACCCTCTAACAAAAGAGTGAAGTCCTCACTTGCGATACAAGGCCGTCTGTATAATTATCAGGGCCTTGAATTAGAGGCAGATTTAGCTATTTTAGATTTTAATATAGAGAGAAGAGTAGCGGCTGGAACCTATTATCTAGCAGTGTTTACGGATTCTAAACAACTAGGTAAATATAGAATTACTTCAGTTCTTGTTTACGATAGGGATTAATTCTTATTTACGATAGGAATTAATCTTGACTTAGCAGAGCCATAGCTCATTCTCAGTTGGAAAAAATTCTCATTCCTTATATCACGGATAATAACTGATTTTTTTGAGGGTATAATTTCTTCGATTACTAAATAGTCATTAAGTGGGCTACCTACTGTATAACTCAAACCACTTCTATGTAGATCGCTCGCTCTGATTTCTTTTGAACGAGATATGCTTGCCCAGTTATTATCACCTAAAGAATAAATAGAATCTAAGTAAAACTCATCTTGATCTGGTTTAAATCTTTTATTTACTAATTCATAATATCTTTTATCTGAGTTAAGGTCATTTATATCTACCTCATCATCAAGCTCAGCTTGAAGTTTATAAGCTGGATAATTAAAGTATAGTGAACTAAAGAAGAAGAGGCTTAAAAAAACAAAAATAAAAATTCTCATTAGTTATGATTATAACTGTATCTTCAATATGTCTAAAACAGCAGTAATTATTGGTTCGGGATTTGCAGGCTTAAGCTCAGCTGCTTATCTCGCTAAATATGGTTTTAATGTAAAATTATTTGAGAAAAATGAACAGTTCGGTGGTCGAGCAAGGATTTTAGAGGAAAATGGTTTTAGATTTGATATGGGACCTAGCTGGTATTGGATGCCAGAGATATTCGATAATTTTTTCGCAGATTTTGGAAAAAAGACTAGTGATTTTTATGAATTAAAAAGACTGGAGCCTTCGTATAAGGTTTTCTTCAGTGAAAATGACCAAATCTCATTACCTAGTAACCTTGATGATATTTATGCTCTCTTTGAAAGCTATGAAACTGGCTCAGCAGATAAGCTTAGAGAATTTTTAGAAGAGGCTCAGTATCGTTATGAAATAGCTCTAAGGAAAATGATTCCGAAACCAAGCCTAAGCGTTTTTGAGTTTATAGACTTAGAGATAATCGGTGGCTTGCTTCAGTGCGATTTATTTAATTCATTTAGATCTTACAGTGAAAAGCATTTTAAAAATATTATGCTCAGAAGCATAGTCGAATTTCCTATTCTTTTCTTAGGTGCTACTGCTAAAGAGACGCCCGCTCTTTACAGCATGATGAATCATGCTGATATGGCTTTAGGGACTTGGTATCCGATGGGTGGAATGAATGAAATTATAAAGGGCTTTGTAAAAGTCTGCGAAAACCTAGGCGTAGAGATGTATTCATCTAGTCCCGTGAAAAAAATTAATGTAATAGATGGTTTAGCGGATACGGTCAGCGTGAAAGGATTAGAAGTTAATGCTGATGTGGTTTTAGCTGGAGCTGATTATGCTCATGTTGAAAAAGATTTATTGCTAGAAGAGTATCAGTCTTATTCTCAAGATTATTGGAATTCTAGAGTCATGGCACCATCTGGGCTTATCTATTATTTAGGTGTTAATGTAAAGATTCCAGCCTTAGAGCATCATAATCTTTTCTTTGATGAGTCATTAGACGAACATTCTCGTGAAATTTATAAAGAACCGCAGTGGCCGACTAGACCTCTTTTCTATGTGTCCTGTACATCAAGAACAGATCCAAGCGTGGCTCCTGAAGGTCATGAGAACTTATTTATACTTATGCCAGTAGCATCAGGACTGCTAAATGATAATGAGGCTCTGCGAGAATCTTACTTTAATTTGATTATGGATAGGCTAGAGAGACTCTGTAAGCAGAACATCAGAGATCATATAGTTTATAAAAAGACTTATGCGCATTCTGATTTCATTCAGGACTATAATGCCTTTAAAGGTAATGCTTATGGTCTCGCTAATACTCTTAAGCAGACAGCAGTTTTAAAGCCTAGAGTGAAGAGTAAGCGAGTGCATAATCTTTATTACGCTGGGCAGCTTACTGTACCAGGTCCGGGGATTCCTCCTTCTATAATTTCTGGTGAAATAGTTGCCAAGGAAATAGCTCATAGGTATTCTAAGTAAAATTTCCCTAAGCTGCTTCTAACTGAGTTATGATTTTAGTTTGGAGTAGGGTGCTTAATGTCTACTAATTTAGCTCTGTATAATGAGACCTGTCTTAAATGCAGTAAAATTACGACTAATGCTTATAGCAGTTCTTTTTCGCTCGGCATCTATCTTTTAGACAGAAAATATCACGCTGCTATTTATGCCATTTATGGCTTCGTGCGTTTCGCTGATGAGATAGTCGATACTTTTCATGAGCATGATAAAGCAGCTTTACTGAGTGAGTTTAAAGCGGATACCTATAAGGCGATTCAGGATCAAGTTAGTTTAAACCCAATCCTTAACAGTTTTCAATGGGCTGTAAATAAGTATGTTATCGAGAATGAACTCATAGAGTGCTTTTTAGAGAGCATGGCGATGGATTTAGAGAAAAAGGAATATGACCCAAATAGCTTTAAAAAATATATACTTGGCTCAGCAGAAGTAGTTGGGCTAATGTGTTTAAGAGTATTCTGTGAAGGTGATGACAGGCTGTATCAGGAGCTTAAAAGCCCTGCGATGAGCTTAGGATCAGCTTTTCAGAAAGTGAATTTTTTAAGAGATTTAAAGGCTGATTATGAAGGCATGGGCAGAACTTATTTCCCCGATTTGGATCTAGAAAATTTTAGTACTGAGGTGAAAAAAGAATTAGAAGCAGATATTCAGAAAGATTTTAATACTGCTTTTATCGGAATTAAAAAACTCCCTCAAGGTGTGCGTTTAGGTGTTTATGCTGCTTATTCTTTGTATTTAAAATTGTTTAATAAAATTAAAAAGACACCAGCTCTTCAGCTAGTCGAAAAAAGGATTAGAATTTCTAGTGTAGGAAAGAGCTTAGTCTTGCTCGGATCTTTTTACAGAAACTCTGGTAGGTAAACACTGTAATCAAACTCTTTTAAAGAGCTTAATACAGGCACCATGCCTTTAAGTAACTTAGCTATCTCTAGAGCATTTTTAGGAGAACTCGGTAAATGTATAGTTTCGAACTGGATTTTATTCTCTATGCCTTCTTCAGAGACTACTTTAGAATCATAAATAAGCTTTCTTGCTCTATCTGCGATTATATTTATATCTAAATTTCCATCTTTATCGTATTCATAAGCGAGAGGGTGTGCTTCACTGTCGTATCTTAAATCTACTCTAGCTTCGTAGCTTACTCTAAGATTAACCCACGAGATAACTTCTTTAAGAACTTTACTATAAGGTGCGACGATAATTAACCACTGACTAAAGTCTTGGATAGTCTTAGTGACAGTCTCTGCCACAGAGTAATTGGTAAGCATTTGGTGATAAAGGTATCCATGAATTCTGACATGATTTAATTCATAGTTAAACTGTTTCGCTAAAGCTGCTAAAGCTCCTAATTGAGCTAAGATGGTGGCTCTAAGCTCCTCTCTACTTAGCTGAACTTTTCTAATGCCGAAACCAATAACGTCAGGATAAGAGATTAAAGCTCCTATGCTGGTATTAGGGTAGGCTTGGCAAGCTTCTAAAGCAAGATTAGCTTGGAAGATATCCCCAGTATGTGCGCCAGTAGCTATACTTACAGAGCTTGCGAAAGGTAATAAATCTCTTTCTAGAGCTTCTCTACCTAAACCATAGTGTTCAGCTAGGTTTAAGTTAAGGTCTATTTTTTTTCCTGATGTTTCAGAGCCAATCGCCATAATCTTTATATTCTAACTGATTCGCATGCCAGATCGCTTATCAAAAAGGTAAATCGCTTTAGGATCAAAGAATAACCGTAATTTTACTGGACTTTCCGGACTTAAGAAGCTCAATTTTCCTTGAAGAAACTGAAGGTATTCTGCATTATTAATTTTAGCTATTAAGTATTCGCTACCATTTAGCTTGCCTGAATTTTCACTTAGCCGTGCGTAAACTAAAATCTCCTCACCTAGGTTCTCAACATTAACTAATTCTGCCTCAAGGGCGTGCACCGGAACTCCAATTCCTGCGTTTTCGTTGTCCTCATGATCCTCGTGTACACCTAGTACACTCCGGTCATTCGTCCTCCTCAGCCTTGAACTTGTTCGTTCGGCTACACGCCCTTCAAGGGGCTGCTCGCAATCTCCAATTCCTGCGTTTTCGTTGTCCTCATCTGTTAAATAGAGATACTCTGGGCGAATGCCGATGATTAAATCTTCGCGATTGAGTTTAAATTCACCTTTCAATGCTTGAAATAGAGTTGAGTTTGGTTCAAATAAATTAGTCGGGGGGGAGCCGATAAAGCTCGCAACAAAAGTGTTTGCGGGCTCATGATATATCTTGGATGGAGTATCAAACTGCTGTATCTTACCTTCATGTAATATGGCGATTCTATCGCCAAGGCTCATAGCCTCGATTTGATCATGGGTTACATAGATAAAAGTGCTATTTAATTCCTGATATAGCTTGCGTATTTCCTGTCTGGTAGAGGTTCTTAACTTTGCATCAAGATTACTTAAGGGTTCATCCATTAAAAAAAGCTGCGGTTCTTTAATTAAAGCTCTAGCCACGGCGACCCTCTGCTTCTGCCCGCCAGAAAGCTGCCCAGGCTTGCGCTCTAGATATTTCATCAAATCAAGCTTCCCTGCTACTTTATGTACTTTTTCTTTAATTAGAGTTTTAGGCTCAGATTTAATTACTAAAGGGAAGGCGATATTCTCAAAAACTGTTTTATGGGGATAAAGTGCATAATTCTGGAAAACCATGCTGAGATTACGATCTTTTGCAGCTAAGTCATTTACAGTTTCACCAGCGAATTTTAATTCACCTTCAAAATCACCTTCTAAGCCTGCGATTATTCTAATAATCGTACTTTTACCACTACCACTAGGTCCTACTAAAACTATAAATTCTTTATCTTGAGATTCTAGGCTGATATCTTTGATGATGTAATTCTCATCATATTTTTTAGATATTTTATTTAAAGAAACTTGAACCACTGACTAGTATTATATAAGACTAGGAGTTTCGATGAAAATTTTTATTATAGTCGGTACTAGACCTGAATATATAAAACTAGCACCCGTATATTTGGAGTTTCAAGGGATTGCTGAGATTAAATGGATACACACCAATCAGCATGATAGGTCTATTCTAAGTGATCTTTTGGAATTTTGGGAGATACGGCCAGATTATGAATTTAGCCTAGTGAATCAAGGGCTTAGCCTTTCAGAGTTAGCTGCAAAGCTTCTTGCTGAGGCAGATTTACTGTTCCGTAAAGAAAAACCAGATTTAGTTATAGTACAGGGAGATACTCTAAGTGCAGTGCAGGCTGCTTTAGCAGCTTTTTATAATCATATTAGAGTAGCTCATGTAGAAGCTGGTTTAAGAACAGTTAACCCCAAAAGCCCATTTCCAGAAGAACTGTCTCGGCGTGTTATTAGTCAAATAGCTGACTATCATTTTTGTCCGAGTGAAAAGGTTTACCAGAGGCTTGTTCAAGAAAAGAGGGGCGATGATCGCAGTGTACGGGTAATTTCTAGCGATGCCGAGAATGCGAGCCATGTAAATGGCTCATATTCGAGCAAGCAGAAATACAAGCTTGATTTATCAAGCTTACATGAGGATCATGAGGACGACGAAAACGCAGGAATTGGAGTTTCGCTACACGCCCATAATATATTTAATACTGGGAATACAGGCATAGATGCTCTTTTTAAAGCTCAAAGCATAATTAATAGTAAAAAGTTAGAATTTAAAAATTTTACTATTCTTGAAAAGGATTCCAGGAAAGAGTTTAAGCTGGATAAAAAAAATATTTTAATCACTAGCCATAGGCGAGAGAATGTTGATAATGGATTTCAGAAAGCACTGTGTGAAAGCATCTTCCAGATTCTTCAAGAGAAAAACGAGAGAAATTCTGAAAAAGAGTTAGTTTCAAACGCTGAAGAAATAGTCGAATTTACTGTATGCCTGCATAGTAACCCGCAGGCAAGAGAGAATTTTTTAAAATTATCTGAAAAGCTATTATCTATGAATATCTCAGGGCTTAATTTGCTGGAGTCGGTGACTTACTCTGGGTTTATACAGTTAATGCAGAATGCATTGTTTATAATTACTGATAGTGGTGGTGTTCAGGAGGAAGCCGCTTATCTAAGTAAATATACTCTTGTTATGCGTGAGGAAGCAGAGAGAGAGGAATATTTAGAGCAGGGTGTAAGTGAGAGGCTGAGTCCTGATTCTAAAAGTATTAAACTTGCGATTGAGAGTCTTATCTCTCGCTTAATGAATAATAGTCAAGCAGAAGTTTGCCCGCAGCTTCATTCATTCTATGGGAATGGCGATGCTGCTAAGAAAATAGTTAAGCTTATATGGACTTAAGAATTTATTAATTTTAATTACGAAAAGCTATAATATACCCATGGCTGGAGATATAGAAAGTTTAAAACAGCGAGTAGATGGCTTAGATGTCTGGGACCATATATTAGAGGCTTCTAAAACAGGATTTTCCGCCGTAGACCAAGAATTAGTTCCACTATTTAAATGGTATGGAATTTACGCACAGAAACCTAAAGAAGAAGGTTTCTTTATGATGCGTATTAAAGTGCCAGGCGGGCAGCTCACTAGTAAACAGATCTATAAACTTTCAGATTTAGGTAAGCGTTATGCTCGGGGAGTTATAGATATTACGACTAGGCAGGCAGTGCAAATGCACTGGTTAAGGATCGAAGATATACCCGCTATAGTCTCAGAATTACAGGATGTCCAAATGGATGTAGTGGGAGGCTGCGGCGATGTTACGCGTAATGTGACAGGCTGTCCCTTAGCTGGTTTGATTGAGGATGAAATCTTTGATGCCAGCAAAGAGCTTTTAGAAATAGATGGCTTTATGACAAGAAATCGTGATTTTTCTAATCTGCCGCGTAAGTATAAAATGTCGGTAACAGGTTGCTCTCACTGGTGCTCGCAGCCAGATATTAACTGTGTTTCCTTAGTCGCTGTGCATCATCCTGAAACTAATGAAAAAGGTTTTACACTGAAAGTCGGTGGTGGACTGAGTACTAAGCCTATCATAGCTAAAAATTTCCCTGTTTTTATTAATAGAGAGCAGGCTAAAGATGTAATTACGGCTGTGACCACAGTTTATCGAGATAACGGCTTTAGAGATAAAAGGCATAAGGCTCGTATTAAATTCTTGGTCGAAGACTGGGGAGTAGAAAGGTTTTTAGAAGAGACTGAGAAAGTTTTAGGCTATGAACTCGAAAGAGTTTCTTTGTTAAGAATTATGGTGACCGGAGCTGAAGAATATTTTCCTAGCCCGAAAGAAAGTCACGGAGATCATCTTGGGATTACTAAGCTGAAAAATGGTAATTATGCTGTAGGAATAGCTTTCGTGAGTGGGCGCACTTACTTGCCAGATTTAGATAATGTAGCGAAACTAGCAGAAGAATTTTCTTTGACTAATGAAGTTAGGACGACAAATAAACAGAATTTAATTCTAGTCAATGTTCCAGAGCTGAAGCTGGAAGACTGCCTAAAAAAAGCTGTGGAATATGGCTTAAAGGTAGAGTACTCTGCTTTTACTAAGCTTGGTGTAGCTTGTACTGGGACTGAGTTCTGTAATTTAGCGATAGTAGAGACTAAGGCACGTGCTAAAGAACTGTTTAATTACTTAGACGGGGAATTTCCAGACTTTAGAGAAGAATTAATGATTTCAGTAACGGGCTGCCCAAATAATTGTGCTCAATATTCAATTGCTGACATAGGCTTAGTTGGTTGTAAAGTTAAAGATGAACTGAGTGGTGAAATGCAAGATGCCTTTCGCATATTTCTTGGTGGTAGATTAGCTGATGAAGCACAGTTTGGTAAGCCGCTTGATGGAAGGTTTTTACACAAAGAAATTCATTTGACTTTAAAAAAACTTTTTAATTTCTATAAAAGCAACCGCAGTAATGGTGAAGAGTTCAGGCATTTTATAGATAGGCTTGGGATAGAGAAAATACAGCAGGAGCTAACGGCCTGTTGATCTTGTGTTTTATATTAAGAAGTATTTAATGCAAGAGGTTAAAAAATGAATAATTTTACATCATCAAATGAAGCTATTGACTGGAACTCCTTGGGAAGGCAGTTTGAAGATTCTTCTGCGATAAAAGTTTTAGAATATTCTTTAAATGAACTTAGTAAAACAGGGGAAATCCTTTTTTTGACAGCCTTTGGTCCAGAGGGCTGCGTCATTATGGCTATGCTGCATACTTTAGTGAAGAATCAGCTTATAGAAGCTAAGTCTTTCACTATCGCGAATTTAGACACTGGTTATCAATTTCAAGAAACTCTAGAGCTGAAAGATAGATTAGAAGAAAAATATAATTTTGAGATTTTAATGCATCATCCTGCTCTTAGTGTCTTAGAACAAGATTTAAAATATGGTGAAAGGCTCTATGAGCGTGATCCAGACCAATGCTGCTTTATGCGTAAATTAGCTCCCCTTCAGAGCTTGCTTGAAAATAAACTCGCATGGATCACCTCTATTAGACGTGAGCAAACAGAGCATAGAGCCAAGGCTTTGGCTTTTGAGTATGATAAAAAATTTAAATTAGGCAAGATTAACCCTCTTATTAAATGGACTCGCTCTGATATATGGAAGTATATCCATGAAAACTCTGTTCCCTATAACCCATTGCTTGATAGTGGTTATGAGAGTATTGGCTGCAAGCCGTGTACTAGTATAGGTTTTGATCGCAAAAATAGTCGTTGGGCTGGTAAGGATAAAATAGAATGTGGGCTTCATGTACAGGATCATGAAGTTGAGCAGGGTGGGGAGTTTGTGATTTAATGTCCAATCCACTTTACCCAATTTTCTTAAAACTCGATAATAAAAAGGTTTTGATTATAGGTGGAGGCTTAATTGCTTTACAAAAATTACAGGGACTTTTAGCTTCTGAAGCGAAGCTTACTATTATTTCTCCTAAGATTATTGATGAGATTCGTGAGTGTCGTGGTGAATTTCCGAATATTAGGAAAATAGATTTTTTAGAAAGAGATTATGCCTATGGCGATGAAGTCGGAGCTTTTATCGTGATAGCCGCAACCGATAATCCCGAGATTAACAACATGATAGTGACTCGCTGTCGTGATCAGATGATACTTGCTAATTCAGTTGACCAGCCTGATTACTGTGATTTTTATGTGCCAAGTATTATCAATAGTGGTTCTATTAAAGTAGCTATTAGTACTAACGGAAAGGCTCCTAGCGTCGCACGTAAACTCAGAGAAGATTTAAGCATGCTCATAGAACAAAGGTATAAAGATGTAGTCGAAATAGTAAATGAGTTTCGCTTGAAGGTACAGGCGAAAATAGTATCAGAAGAGGATTTCCCGAGGCGTTCAAAATTAATCAACTGGTTTACGAAAAGAGCTTTTAAGAATTTACGTAATGCTAGGATTAAAGCATCTTTAGAGCGTAAAAAAGAAAAAAATATTTAATCTTAAAAATAAAGCTGCTTACATGACAGAAGAAAGAAGAGCAAAATTATTTCTTATTGGTGCAGGACCAGGTGATCCAGAGTTACTTACGCTAAAAGCTCTTAGATTATTAAACGATGTGGACACAGTTCTCTACGATAATTTAGTCAGTACTGAAATTTTAGATTACCTGTTCAAGCAAGCTAAAGAGACTGAGCTAATTTATGTCGGTAAAAAATGTTCGGAAAAGCATATAACTCAAGATGATATTCATGCTTTGATTCTAGAGAAACTCTCTCAGGGAAAGCAAGTCGCACGTCTAAAAGGGGGAGACCCTTTTATATTTGCTCGTGGTGTAGAGGAAATGCAGTTAGCTAAAGATGCTGGATATCAGGTGGAGATAGTGCCAGGTCTTACCAGTGGATTGTCGGTGCCGGTCTCGCTTGGTATCCCTCTGACTCTGAGGAAAAAAAGTGATGCGGTTATGATAGTCAGTGCGCATGAGTTAAGTGATGAAAAGTTTCAATCTTGGTCTGCTTTTTTAATGATCGGTGGTACCCTGCTAGTTTATATGGGTTTATATAAGCTTGCACAGATTAGAGAAGGTTTATTAATACATGGTTTACAAGAGAATTTATCTGAGATAAATTTAATGCCTGCGATCCTAATACAGTCTGGTACTTTAGATAAAGAGAAAGTTATATATTCAACAGTGCAAGAGATCCCAGAACTAGCTTTAAAGGAAAACTTTGTTAGCCCAAGTATACTAATATTAGGCAAGCATATTATTGGCGTGTAGCCGAACTCCAATTTCTGCGTTTTCGTCGTCCTTTGCGACATGCAAATATCACGATAGAGTAAAATATATTAATATGCCAATTATTGAGTCTCGCTTAGAAGAATTAAAAATATCCTTACCTAATAATTCCTCTGCTGCCGCTAATTACGTACCTTTCGTTAAATCTGGAAATCTCGTCTACATCTCAGGTCAAATCTGTAGATGGAATGGTGAGATGCAGTTCACGGGGAAAGTTGGTAGAGAATTTTCAGTAGATGAGGCCAAAAAAGCGGCTAGAATTTGTGCTTTGAATATTATTTATCATTTAAAAGAGGCTTGTGATAATGATCTGGATAGAGTTAAATCTTGCATAAGATTAAATGTTTTTGTAAATTCTGTTGATAATTTTATAGAACAGCCTAGTGTAGCCAATGGTGCTTCTGATTTAATTTTAGAAGTATTTGGGGATGCTGGTAAGCATACAAGGGTGGCAGTGTCGGTTTCTAGTTTACCTTTAAATTCTGCAGTTGAAGTAGATGCCGTATTCGAAATAAATTAGGATTTTATATGTTTAATACTTTAAATGATCTTACTGCAAGTGAAAAAGAGTTAATTCTTAAAGCTGACTTAGTCAAGAAGGCTTCTGAAAGGTTAGGAAGCCAGATCCACAGGACTCCGGTATTTACGTCTACTCAACTAAATAGGTTTTTAGGGCATGATATCCATTTCAAAATGGAGTGCTTTCAAAAAACTGGTTCTTTTAAAGCTAGGGGAGCGATGAATACGATTTTAACTTTAAAGGAAACTAAAATGTTGCCTAAAGAAGTGGTGACTTTCAGTTCAGGTAATCATGCTCAGGCTTTAGCTTTCGCGGCTTGTAAGCTTGGTATTAAAACTAATGTATTAATGTCTAAAAATGCCTCTGAGCTTAAGATTCAGGCTGCTAAAAATTATGGAGCGAATGTAATTCTCTGTGATACGCGTAAAGAAGCTGAAGAAGCAGCTTACAGCTATGCTGAAAATGGTGCTTACCTGGTGCATCCTTATGATCATGAAGCCGTGATAGCAGGTCAAGGAACCGCTGCCTATGAGGCATTGGAAGATATGGCAAGAAAGCCACATGCGATCTTTGTTCCAGTTGGTGGTGGTGGTTTAATTTCAGGTACTTATTTAGCGAAAAAGTTAGTTTCACCAAGTTCTAAAGTTTATGGAGCTGAACCTGAGAATGCTAATGATGCTGAAAGATCTTTACAACAAGGAGTGATTTATGCTTTTGAAGATAGTCCTCAAACGATTGCTGATGGGGTGCAGGCTCTAAAGCTTTCAGCACGAACTTTTGCTCATCTTAAGCAGTGCGAAGGTTTAATTACATCTTCTGAAGAAGAGATTATTTATTGGACACAGTGGTTAACTCATTTACTCAAAGCAACTGTAGAGCCGTGTTCTGCTTTAGCGATGGCTAGTGCGGTTAAATGGCTTAAAGGTGAAAAAGGTAAAAAGACTGTACTTGTCATGATTTCAGGTGGTAATTTGAGTGTCGAAAAACAAAGAAATATTTGGCAGACGGATTATTTAGCTCAAGTACCAAGCCTTTAATAGGCGATTATGTTTCTTGTTTTAAAAATCTGAGAGAAACCATCGAGATCTTCGACTTTAGCACCAGCTTCTTTTAATATTAGTGCTGCGGCTGCCATATCCCAGACATTAAGTGAGCAGTGCATAAAGCTGTCTATCCTCTGTATTGCAACATAAGCTAATTCTAGTGCGGCTGCGCCAAAGAATCGCCTGTGAGCGATGCTCTGAATTGTTTGACGAATATCTTCTTTAAGTAAATTATGATTAAAGTTTTTATTACCAATGCTACAGACTATTTTATTTATAGCTGGATTGTATATTATTGGCTGTTTTCCAAAGAAGGCTCCTTGACCTTTTTCTGCATAAAATAATTCTTTAAAAAATGGAGCATAGATTAAACCTGCTTCTATTTGATCTATATCTTCAAGCTCTGATCTTTCATTAAAATCTGCTAAAGCAATTGAAATGCAGAAAAAAGGTAGCCCTTTCATAAAATTAATAGTGCCATCTAGTGGGTCAATAATAAACTTTTTTTTCGCTTCAGGCTTAATAATCCCAGACTCTTCTCCGATAAAACCATAATCTGGAAATGCTTTTTGTAGTCCTTGGATAATCATTTCTTCAGATTCTTTATCTGCGATAGTGACATAATCCTGATAGCTTTTTTCTTCTGGCTTGAGTTTGTCGAATTTTAGAAAATAGTTTAGTTGAATCTCGCTAGCTTTAAGGGCTACGGCCTCCATTGTTTTTATAATTTCGGATTTAACCATAGCAAAAACAAGCATAAATGAAAATATCTTCAGAAGTCAAATTAGGCTAAAATTTTACTAGTGAGTAAAGCAGTTCTACTTTTACAGATGGGAGGTCCAGAGACTTTAAAAGATGTAGAATCTTTTCTCTATAATCTTTTTAATGACCCTTTTATTATTCAGTTACCACCTTTTATAAAGCCGTTTCAAAGTACCCTTGCTAGATTTATTTCATCAAGAAGAGCTCCCAAAGTTTCAATTTTATATGATGAAATTGGAGGCGGTTCACCAATTCGTTTTGAAACAGAATGTCAAGCTAAGGCTTTAGAGAAAAGTCTTAAAAAGACTTTGGGTACTGATATTAAGGTCTATTATGCTATGCGTTATTCACCACCATTCTTGCGTGATGTAATCCCAGTAATGGAAGAGGATGATATTAAAGACTTAGTCGTAATTCCTTTATATCCGCAGTATTCTGAAGCGACGACGGGTTCTAGCCTCTACGAGTGTAAAGATCTTTTTGATAAAGCAGGATTAACGAATAATCTTAGAGTAACTTATATTGAAAGCTGGTTTGATAACCCTTATTATATTCAGCTAATGCAGCAGAGGATATTAGATAAGCTATCTTTGCTCCTTGCTGAGATTATCGTAGATAAAGGTGAATCAGAGGAGAAAGCTTTAAGAGAAGATATTCTAATCCTTTTTTCAGCTCATGGGCTACCTGAAAAATATGTTGAACGAGGAGATCCTTATGAGGAGCAGATTAAGGCTTCTGTTACGTTAATTATGCAGCATGAGAAATTGAAAATGATTAGGCATAAAATCAGCTACCAGAGTAAAGTTGGACCCGTAAAGTGGTTAGAGCCTAATACTGAACATACTATTATTGAGCTTGCAGAACGTGGTGAAAAAAATCTTATAGTAGTTCCGATTAGTTTCGTGGGAGATCATATTGAGACTTTACATGAAATTAATATTGAATATAAAGAACTCGCTGAAAAACAGGGTGTTCAGAATTTTCTGATGACTAGAGCTCCTAAAGCTAACTCCTTATTGATAAAGGCTTTAGAAAGTTTGATTGTTAATGTGAGAACTGGAGATCGGTAATAGTCCTTAATGGGCGTGTAGCTGAACGAACAAGTTCAAGGCTGAGGAGGACGAATGACCGCAGTGTAATTTCCAGCGATGCCGAGTCTGCGACATCAGTGTCGCATGCGAGCAAGCGGAAATACAAGCTCCGCTTACTGCGGGTACATGAGGATCATGAGGACGACGAAAACGCAGAAATTGGAGTTCCGCTACACGCCCCTAATTGGAATTACGTTTCTCTGATAACTTAAGTAGAATAAACAGTATTGCAAATCCAAATATAAAACCTTTAATATATGTTTTAATCATAGTTATTATTATCCCCTTTTTGAGACTGCTGCACAACTCCACTGTAGTTTTTCTCTTAATACGCTATAAAAGCTTCTTCCTTTGATATTTAGTTTTACTAATTTCAAGGTGTAAGGTGATTTTTTCACTATAACTCTAGATTTAGCTTTAAGTTCTACTAAATCCCGGCCATCTGCATGTAAAAAGAAATTCATATAATCTTGGCTTTCTAGTTTGATAATTGATGAATCTGAAACGACATGTGGTCTGCTGTTTAGGGAATGAGGTGCTATCGGTACTATTTGAAAAGCACTAATATTAGGGTCCATAACCGCTCCACCTGCACTGATGGCATAGGCAGTAGATCCAGTTGGTGTCGAAATGATTAAACCATCTGCTCTGAGCGAATGTAGCAGATCGTCTCCGATGTAGATATCGGTATGCAGTAAATTAGTGTAGTGTGAACGATTTAAAGTAATATCGTTAATTGCATAATAATATTCATTTTGATCTTCTATATAGGCTGATAAAGTACTGCGTTCTTCGATAATATAATCATTGCTAAGAATAATATCCGTAAGCTCTTGCATCGGCATGTCACCGAATTCAGAGAGGAAGCCGAGATGACCAAAATTAACTCCTAAAATTGGGATAGATCTTGATAAGACCTGGGGGGCAGCTTTAAGAAATGTGCCATCACCACCAAGGACTATAAGCATGTCTGTATCATTATCTACTTCTAGCCACTCTTCTGAACTTTTCTCAGTCTCTGCGAATTTACTTGTTATATGATTTCGTTTGAAAATTTCATTAAGCTCAGTAGCTGTTTGCTGGGCTTCTGGTTTAAGGGGGTTATAGAATATATGGACTTTTTTCATGACCCGAAACTTCATTCTCTCAGCTTTTTAAAAAAATTTCCTAAAATTTCTTGTGCTTCTATCTCCATGACCCCACCTCTTACTATAAGGTTCTTGGTAACAATGTTGTAACGTGAGCCGAGCGCTCCAGATTTTATGTCATAGGCAGCGAAGATGACTTCGCTGAGATGGCTTTGTAAGATAGCTCCTGCACACATTGCACAAGGTTCTAAATTTACATAAATGCGACATTTGGATAAATTCCATGATTCTAAAGTCTTATTCGCTTCTTTTATGGCATTAATTTCAGCATGTCCAATTACTGAACATTCTTTTTCACGAGTATTTATACCTTCTCCGATAATTTTATTGTTGTCATCTACAATAAGAGCAGCTACTGGAATGTCTTTAGAGTTAATAGATAAAGTTTTTGCTAAATCAATAACTTGTTTCATGTAGTATAAATCTAGGTTCTGCATTGATAAGGAATTTAAGCGTACTCTTGATTAAATATTACCTGTAAAGGTGATATTATGGGCATTAGTGAAGACTCTTGAGGGTATTTTTAACCCTATTGAAAAAGATATTGAGCAGTTAAACGATAGGCTAATGAATCAGATTAGCCCAGATTCTCATTCGCTTTGTAGTATTTTACAGAATATATTTGCTGCTGGAGGTAAGCGACTTAGACCTGCTCTGAGTTTTTTGATGTTTAGGGCTTTAGCTGAAACTCGTAATGCGATTTACCCTGAAGCTGAGGCGAAGCTTTTTCTTATCGCTGAAATTGCAGAACTTATTCACACCGCAAGCCTTGTGCATGATGATATTATCGATAATTCTTTAGTGAGGCGTGGTGCTCCTACGACCAATAGTAAATGGAGCAATGCCATCACTGTTATCAGTGGTGACTTTATGTTCGCCAGAGCGGCAGTGAACCTTGCTAGGATCGATATTAATAAGGTCGTTGAGATTTTTGCTTCTGTTTTAGAAAATCTCTGTTCAGGAGAAATTAGACAGGTAGAACAGAAATATAATGCTGATATAAGTTTTGATTATTATTATTTAAAAACCTATAACAAGACCGCTTCTCTCTTTGAAGCCTGTACTTTTGCTTTAACAGAGTTATTTCCTTTGACTGATACGGAGAAAAGAGCGATTGCTAATTATGGAAAGTTTATAGGTATGGCTTTTCAGATTATTGACGATATCTTAGATTTTACTTCAGATGAAGAATCGTTAGGGAAGCCTGCTGGCGCAGATATTCGTGAAGGACAGATTAATCTGCCTTTACTTTTTGCTTTTGAAACTCTTAAACAGAGTAATCCTGATAAATGTGCCTATATGAAAGAGCGTATTCAACAAATACCGAGTGAAAAGGATAATCTGAAAATTCAGAAGACTATAGATGATTCTATTCGTATCATTGAAGAGACTGCTGGTATTGAGAGAAGTTATGAAAAAGCTATCGAATATGTTAAGGAAGCAGTTAAGGGTTTAAGTTTTTTACCAGAGTCTAAATATAAAAATTCTTTAGTTGAGCTTGCCGATTTTGTAATTAAGCGAAGTAATTGATTCTGAGGCTTTAAAAGTTCCAAAGTTTTATTAATTTTCTAAAGAAATACTTCAAGGTTAAGAAATTAGTGTTTATTTTTCATAGCGCTAGGTGTTATACCTATTATTATGTTGACTCAGAAATCTGTTTTGAAGAGTTTGTTCCAAGCATTAGCTATTTTTTATTTTTGTTCGGTATTTTTACTGAATCCACCCCCCTGTTCAGCAGATTTTATAGAAACATCTTGTATTAGTGGTAACTGTAATCTCTCTTTATCTGTCGAGGATAAGGATACTATTAAAGATTATTCACGCGAAAATGAGACGATTAACTTACAGCTTGATGCAAGAGATGTAGATGTAGATGCTAATTTTTCTAAGACTTTTAAACTTATAGCCTATGAGCAAGTAAGTGGTCTGAATAATGTTCTTTCTGTTACTAATGTTCTTTTTCCTAAACAGAGATTTAAAGAAAAAACTTTAAAGACGGGCATTAAAATTAGACCTTTTCAAGGTAATAAGCAGCTTTATGTAGGCTTACATAATAGTGCAGGTCAGCTTTTAACTACTTTTAGATTAAATGTTACAGGCTCGGGATTTTTCGTCGCTAAAAATAATTTAAATAAAAATGCTTCTATTGATTTTTCTTGTCCTGATGCGACTATTACTGATTGTAATATTCAGCGATTGTTTTTTAATAAAGTTTTTTTTGAAACGAATAGAGATCAAAAAGCTAGAGATACTTATGTCGTAAAAAATACGGATAACACTTATACCGTAGAAGTTCCTTTGGTTAGTTCTCTTGGTCGTAGAGAAATTAAAAATGTCGTGAAAAATGGTGCTTTAAATACGGGTGGTTCACCAGTGCCGAATTCTAGTTTAAATAGTTTTGTTGAAGTTCTGAATGTTGAAGTCGTGAATCTTTTAGAAAGTGGTGAAAGAGCTATCCTTGACATGGATGAAGCGAATAACCAATTGGAGATTGGCTTTGATGCCAATTTCCCTGTTGTCAGCTTAGATAATACTGGAAATATAGGTATTATAAATGATGATCCTCAAGCTAGATTAGATATAAAAACCACGGCTGGACTTGCTCCTCTAAATTTAGCTTCCCAAGCTTTAGCTAGTCCACTAGTAAACGGTTCTTTTGAGTTTGATGGAACAGAATTATATTTCACCTTAAATGGAATTAGATATTTTGTGGTTAGAGACCCTCTTACAGCTACTATTACTCCGACCCTTTCTCCAGTTCCTCCACCTTTTGTGGCGACTATTCCAGATACAGATAAACTTGCTGGGCAGCCAGCAGCTTTTTACACTAATGCGACTAACCTTAATAGCGGTCTTTTAGATGCAGCTCGATTACCTGCTAATTTAGGTGCTTTTAGATTGAGGAACGTTAATCCCAGTAAGTCATTATTTCTTCAAGGTGCTGATAATGTAATATTCAGATCCCAAGCTGATTCTAATCTTACTTTGCCGAATAAAAATGGTACTCTCCTTACTCTTGCTGATATTAATTTAGGTGTCGGTACTGTAACTACCGCTAAAGTCTTTAATGGAACTATACTTCCAGAAGATATTACTAATAATAGTGTTACGGGCTTAGATATCTCTGGGGTAGATGCTAGTAAATTTACTACAGGATTGTTCTCAACCGCAGTATTGCCGAACTATGAAATTTCTGAGATTAATAATCTACTTACAGAGTTAAATAATCGTATTTCTAAAACTGCTGATATAGTTAATAATTTTACTTCGACTAATATTGATAAAGCTTTAAGCGCAAATCAGGGACGAGTAATGAAACAGTTGATTGATAATTATGCTCTTAGTTACAGCTCTGTAAATCAGTCTTTAGGTTCTAATGATTTGAGCTTTGATGCTTTTCATAGCGTGTTTTTAAAGACACTTACTTCTAATGCTAATTTTACTGCAAGTAATTTAAAACAGGGTCACAGAGTGATTTTGCTGATGAATGGTAGCTTTATTCCTAGCTTTCCGTCTACGTTTAAATTCGTTCAAGGTGCTTATGATCCTTCTAAAAGTAATATTTTAGAATTCGAGGTAGCTTCTAATACGCCAGGCTCGGAGAGAGTTTTCGTAAAAGTCCTTTCTATCTAAGAGACCGCTGCACAACTCCAATTTCTGCGTTTTCGCCCGCCTCTCTAAAGCATGATTCCAAGCTTCTTCAAGCCTTGAGCAAAGAGATGATCACAAAATATATGTAAATTTTCTAAATGATTATTTAGTAGATAGCCTAATCCTGTATCGGGATTCTCCATAGCAGCTTTAAAAGCTTCAGTTTTTTCTTCACCTATGATGGTTATTACTATTTTAGTTAAGCTAGGGGTCTTAAATACGTCAGTGCCAATAGTGACAGCTTGTTTGACTCCTAGCTTGCTTGAACTTAATTCAGCGAGTTCTACTGTGCTAATTTCTCTATTAATATAGTCTTCTCCGATAAAGGCGACATGTGCAGTGCTAGGGTCTGCTCCTAGCCCAAGATATATTACTCGGGCTCCACCGCGTTGATGAATAAATCTCTCAAAATCTTCTGGGTGATTGGGGTCTATAGAATAAAATCTCTCACCTAGCTTATCTATTAGATTCGGTAAGCTGTTTTTCAAGATCTCTGAAAATAATGTGGGGTTTTTTATAAGACTGGAATTTTTTTCTTCCCCTTCTAACTCTGAGTCCTCTAAGATTAATTCATCTAAGTGTGAAACAAAGAGTTTAGGATGAATTAAATCATCTTTAGCATAGAGCTCTTCATTGAGTTTACTGTAAATTCCCTCTTCATAAGTCGCTCCTACTGGCAGAAGTAAAAGCCCTGCTTGAGCTATATCTGCAAGAAGCTCAGTTACTAGATGATCCTCTAACTCTTTACGAGTTGAAAAATTAGTAATTCTTTTTAAAATCTCCTCAGACAAAAGCCTTAGATTCCTTTTAAACGAACATATTTAGCGGTATTAATGCCTTGTATCTCAGTGACTGCTTTTAGGATATCGTTGGAGATCTCGGAATCTACATTTATAACCATAACGGCAGATGCTGTATCATCTTTACGACCAAGATTTAAAGAGCTGATGTTAATATTCGCATCCCAAAGTATTTTTGATATTTGAGCGACTTTCCCTGGTTCATCTTTATGAAAGGTAACTATAGAGTGGGAGTCTGGTTTAATATTTACAGGGAATGAATCTATCTCAATGATAGTAGGTATATTTCCTTGAAGAACTGTTCCAGCTATAGCTTTTAGACCAGTTTCTGTATGTAAAGTGATGCGAAGTTTATCGATGTAAGCTCCCGAGTCGTCAGATTTCATCTCTGAAACTTTGATCCCGCGATCTTTTGCGATCATCGGTGCGTTAACGAAGCTCACGCCGTCGACGTTCTGTGAAAGTATGCCTTTTAAAATTGCAAGTTTAAGACCTTCGATGTTTTTATCAGCGAGCTGCCCTAATGCTTCTATATCTATCTGTTTAATACAGCCAGAAGATAATTGAGCTATAACTGCTCCCATATGCTCAGCTAAAGGTAAGTAGTGCTTAATAGCTTTTAAAAGCTCGGGCTTGAGACCAGGTAAATTAACCGCAGATCTAGCTACGCCACCAGAAAGTACGTCCCTGATTTGTTCTGCCACATCTAAGGCTACATTTATTTGTGCTTCTTTAGTGCTAGCGCCAAGATGCGGAGTAAGTACTACCTTATCACCACAGTCTTGTAATGGAGACTCTTTTAAAGGTTCTTCTACGAATACATCAATCGCAGCACCACCGACTTTACCAGAGTGAATAGCTGCTGCTAAATCAGCTTCATTAATTAAGCCGCCGCGCGCGCAGTTAACGATAAAGACGCCATCCTTCATGGTTTCTATAGTCTGACTATTAATCATATTCTGGGTTTCAGGAGTTTTAGGAACATGGAGGGTGATTACATCTGCATGTTTATAAATATCGTTTAATTCCATTTTAGTGAAACCAAGATCTTCAGCTTTTTCTTTAGAAACATAAGGATCGTAGCCTAAGACTTTCATTCCGAGTGCTAAAGCGACTTTCCCGACACGCTGCCCAATTTTACCGAGTCCGATAATCCCTAGAGTACGAGAGTTAAGTTCATTACCGACGAATTTAGATCTTTCCCATTTTTTTTGTTTAATAGAAGCATCTGCTGGAGCAATTTTACGCATTAAAGCCATTAGTAGGGCAATAGTATGTTCTGCTGCTGATACGGTATTACCTTCAGGGGAATTAACTACTATGACACCTTTCTCTGTCGCAGCAGGGATATCTATATTATCTACTCCCACACCAGCTCTGCCGATTATTTTTAAATTTACTGCATGCTCTAAAATTTCTTTAGTAACTCTAGTCTCTGACCTGATTAGCAGGGCATCATAATTCTTGATGCAGGATTTTAATTCTTCGTGAGTAGTACCCGGCTTGTAATCTAGCTCACAGCTAGATTTTAAAATATCTAAACCTGAGCTATCAAGTTTATCTGTAACTAAAACTTTAAGAGTCATTTCTAGGCTAAAATTTTAGCATGCCCCAGCTTATTAAAATTGGCTCTAGGGATAGTCAGCTTGCACTGTTACAGAGCCAGATGGTTAAAATTAGGCTAGAGGAAATATACCCAAATCTTCACTGTGAGATCATAAAAATTAAAACTCAGGGAGATAAAATACTTGATGTAGCTCTCTCTAAGATTGGTGATAAGGGGCTTTTCGTTAAAGAATTAGAGCATGAATTACTCGAAGCGACTGTAGACATAGCTGTCCATAGTATGAAAGATATGCCAACCAAGCTCCCAGACGGGCTTAAGATTAGTTCAATCTTAGAGAGAGAGGATGTACGAGATGTTATATGTTTAAGTCAAAATCATCCTGAATATGCGTCCCCAAATGCAGAAATTGAAGATTGCGAGCAGTCCCAAGAAAGTTTAAATAATGATAATGATTTAACTTCACAGCTTATTGAGAAATTAAATATCGTTGCTACTTCAAGTTTAAGACGTATAGCTCTCTTGAAAAGTTATTATCCTAAATTAAATTTTATTGATATTCGTGGAAATTTAAATACGAGGTTTCGTAAATTAGACGACTCGAATAACGCTATGGATGCGATAGTCTTAGCAGCAGCAGGCATTAAACGCCTTATGACAGTAGATGACAGCTTTTCTAATCGAATATCAGCATTTTTAAACCCGAGAGAGATTATGCCCGCAGTCGCTCAAGGAGCGTTAGCTATAGAATTTCTTGAATCCCGCACGGATATAGAAAAACTTATAGAACCTTTGGTAAATCCTAAGCAGGAAATGATTTTACAGATAGAAAGAAATTTTTTAAATGAATTAGAGGGAGGCTGTCAGGTACCTATCGGCATATATTCAGAGCTAGAAAATAAAAAAACCTGCTTTCATTTTTCAGTTTCATCATTAGACGGAACTAAAACCATAAAAGACAGGCTTTCTATATTTGATTCTGAACTGACCCCTCAGTTAGGCAGATTACTCGCTCAAAGACTTATTAAATCAGGTGCTACAGCATTACTTAGAGGCTAATTAAATCCTCTTGTTTTACTGGAAACCTCTAATTAAACGCCAAGTAATCTGTCATTTTGCATTTTCTTTAAATCTTCGGTAATGAAACCGAGTCTGCTGATTCCCTTAAGTGCCATGAATGGATTACTTGCGTTAGTTAAATCATCTATTACTAGAGAATTTACCCCAGTCAAGTCATCACCCTTCGCAGAGTTTATACCGATAGCTCTTTCATCTTCGCCAAAATCAAAGCTCTTATCAATAGTATTATCGAAGAAACCTTCAGCTGCGGCAAAGCCACTTAAATCACCAAAAGATGCTTCAAATGAATCAGCGACATCTAAATCATCATCAATGTCTAGATCATCGGCTACTTCAATTGCATTACTTAGGATTTGTTGCTGAACCTGATGCTTTCTTAAGGTTACACTGGGACTTTCAACTTTAATTGAAGTAGTATCTTCAACTAACTCACCCTTAGCTTCTGTAAATAATCTTACCGAATGCTCATGTTTAACCTTATTTTGCTGAATTTGATCTGCTACGGGAATTTCCTTAAACAGCTCAACTACACCAGTTTCAGTTTTTAACATCGAGTTAGATGCGATGAAGTTAGCAATAACAGAATCTGCTTCATCCTCTACCTTAACGTTCAAGCCAACAGCAGCATAAAGCTTGTTGTCTATATCCATAATTTACCTCCTTAACACGCCTAGCCATAGTAGCTGAAAACACTAGCGACTTATGTCGCAGTATTTAAAAGCTATTACAACTGTTAGCAAAATATCAGAATTAGTTTAAGATGAGGTTAAGTATGATGATAGAGATCAGTCATTTAACTGAGTTTAAAGTAAGGGATTATGAATGTGATCTTCAAGGGATAGTAAATAATGCTAATTACTTCCATTATTTAGAACAATCTCGTCATGAATTTTTACAAAGTCATGGCATAGATTTTAAGCTAGCGCATGATATGGGCTTGGATCTAGTGGTCGCAAAAGCAGAAGTGGATTTTATTAAACCACTTTTACCTAGTGATAAATTTGTCATTCACTTGGAATTCTCTAGGGAAGGACGTTTAAGGTATATATTTTCTCAGAAGATATATAGATCTGCTGATTTAATACTTTCTGCGAAGATAACCTGTGCCTGCATAGATAGAAACAGGTCTAAGCCTTGTAAATTTGAGTGGCTCGAAAAAATTCTTGATCAGAATTAAGTCTATCGTGGGACTCTTGCGAAGTAAGCAGGGGGCTAACTTGGATTATTTGGAATTTCTGTGTCATTAATTTGTTGTAAACGACGATTTATTTTAGAAGAATACCTATGCCCAACCGTTCCTACACTGTTATAGGCAGATTCGCCTACCATCTGCACGTAACGTGCAGCAGCCATGGCTTGATATGGATAAGTCGCATCGCCACCTTTAATTAACTCCCAGTTAAAGCCCATTGATTTAGCTGTAGATTCTTTAAATTGACCGATGCCCCTTTCCCCAGCTTGTCCAACCGTTTTAGGATTAAAGCGAGATTCAGTGTAAAGCTGTACTAAAAAGCGTTTTGGGTTTATATTATACTGCGCGGCGGTCGCCCAGAGAGCTTCAAGTATTTCATAGGTAGTATATCCAGGTGCACTGCCTACTCTAATTCCATTTTCCTTCGCATTTACGAAATAATACTGTGCTTTATCTAACCAGATTTTATCTTGCAAGGATAAATTAGGTTTACGAATATTCTGCTCCATGAAATTAACTTCAGTGCCAGCGATATTTACGACATAACCATTCTTTTCCTGAGCGACTTCATCCTTCTCTTGCTCTTTTTGGGCTTTTTCTAAGGCTTTCTGCTCTTTAAGTAAGCGTTCCTTCTCTTTCTTTTCCTCTCGAAGTTCTCGCCAAGATTTAGGAGCTTCTTCTTTTTTGCCGTATTTTGATAAAGTGCTCTCGGGCTTTAATGGATCAGAATCGACGATTAAAACAGGCGTTTCAGTTTTAGAATTTTTATTTTTTTCTACGCTAAAGCGAACTTTTTTATTCGTTTTGTTTTGTGCTTCAGTTTCATCAGGGCTGTAATAGTGTATACCGCCTATACTTTTCTCTGAATTGTAAATAATTCCATGGTGCTTTGCAGTATTAGTATCAGCTGGGGCGTTATAAACCATATTCTTTGAGCAGTTCCTTCGCTATAACGATGCGTTGTATCTCTGAAGTTCCTTCATAGATTTCAGTGATTTTAGCATCACGCATATAGCGTTCAACATTATACTCTGTAGTATAACCGTAACCGCCATGAATTTGAACAGCCTCGACTGTATGCTTCATTGCGGTCTCTGAAGCGAAAAGTTTTGCACTTGCCGATTCACGAGTGAATTTTTCACCTCTATCATGCTTGGAAATCGCTTGATAAGTGAGCAGGCGAGCTGCTTCTATATCTACCATCATGTCTGCAAGCTTAAATTGTATAGCCTGAAATTCGCAAATCTTCTGCCCGAAAGCTTCACGCTGCTGAGCATATTTAATAGAATCTTCGAAAGCTGCTTTCGCTATACCGATAGCCTGTGAGGCCATACCGATTCTACCTACATCTAAAGTCATCATCGCTATTTTAAAACCATCACCGATTTTCCCTAGAATCTGTGACTTAGGAACCTTACAGTTATCAAAGTGAATCTGCGTCGTAGAGCTAGCTCTAATGCCTAATTTATCTTCAGGCTTACCAAAGCTCATACCTTCAGCACCTTTTTCGATAATAAAGGCAGTTACACCCTTATGCTTTAATTCATAATTAGTTTGAGCTAAAACAAGGTAAGTATCAGCTACAGCACCATTACTTATCCAAGCTTTAGAGCCATTTAGAACATAAAAATCGCCATCCTCTACAGCATGAGTATGCATGCCTGCGGCATCAGAGCCATTCCCTGGCTCAGACAGAGCAAAAGCCCCTAATTTTACACCAGTAGCTAAAGGTCTTAAAAATTTCTCTTTTTGTTCATCATTGCCGAAATGCTCTATAGGAACGGTACAGAGTGATAAATGTGCAGAGAAGATAGTCCCAGTGCTAGCGCAGATCTTAGATATTTCTTCAACGGCTATAGAATAGCAGGTATAGTCCATGCCAGCTCCGCCCCATTCTTCAGGTATAGTGAGTCCCATAAAGCCGCAGTCCCTAAGGATTTCGACATTTTCATGAGGAAAACGATGAGTTTTATCTATTTCTTTTGCACGTTCTGAAAATTCTTTCTTCGCAATGTCGCTAATCATTTTGCGAAACATTTCTTGGTCGTCTGTGAGCTTTATTTCTACCATGATGGCATTATACCCGAAGTATCTGCTATTATTTTTTAAGCTTGAAAGGCAGAGATACACTTTTTATAGTGATTCTTTGATTTTCTTTGGAGAGGTGGCTGAGCGGTTGAAAGCGGCTTCCTGCTAAGAAGTTGTACGGACTTAAATCTGTACCGAGGGTTCGAATCCCTCCCTCTCCGCCAGTAAATAAAAGAAAAGACCCCCAAGATTTCTTGGGGGTCTTTTCTTTTATGCAGGGTGGAAAGAGGGAGAATCCATTGGTAAAAAACGATACTCTGAAATCGTTTTTTTACGTTCCTTCGGGGTGGGTGCGATGAGCTTATGATGCTTTTAGTGAGAGCTTCCCCTAAACCCTCCCTCTCTGCCATTTATTTTCTGGAAATATAATATAGCGGGATTCGACAGATTTTGATTTTTCTAAGTCTTGGTGATGCTTTCAAATGAGAGAGAAGATATAATCCTTACATTATGACGACTAATCTTGAAAAGCTGGTCAATGACGTCTTTCATGGCAATACTGAAGGGAAAATCAATGCTGCTGTCAACTTTAAAACAGATGATTGGCGATTATACTCAGCATCCTATCTCTATGCTTCAAAAGTTATGATCTCAGAGGTTCTTAAAACTAATTGTAAAAATGATTTATTAATCTATCCAATTCTTTTTTGCATAAGGCATCATCTGGAATTGAGTTTTAAATATTTTATATGTCTTCTAAATAAAAAATTTGATTGCAAACCACAATTCATTAAAGACCATAATTTAGAAAAATTATGGTTGATTATCAAAAATGCTTTAGAAAATTCTGAATATTTTAAAGAACAACTAGATTCTGATTTCATAAAACAAATTGATACATTAGTCAAATTATTTAATAATTATGATGTTGGTTCTTTTACATTTAGGTATCCAGTCATACCAAATGAAAATACTGATTCTGCTTTTAGAAATTTACAATGCATTTCTTATGATAAATTAGAGGAACTTCATGGAGAAATTGCAACTATTTTTGAAGTCTTTGGACTTCATCTGGAACATTTAGGTGATCAAATTATAGACTTTAAAATGTTTCAAGAATACTTCGATTATGAATTTAGTGATTCAGTAAACGAGTCTCTGAGAAGCATAGGAAATCGTTTAAATTAGAACAAATCAGAAAATGGTTTCTTGATAAAGAAGTTAATTCTTAAGCAAATAATAACTTAATAAGTATATAATAAGTATATGGCTAAAATTAAAGCTCTTCAAAAAGTTGGAACTAGTCGCGGAATTGTTATAGATAAAACGATTCTTCAACTCTTAGATTTGGACCACGACTCAGCTGCTGTTGAACTGGAAATCACTCCAGAAGGGTTACTTTTAAAACCAGCACGAATTGAACAAGTTTATAAGCGAGTCTCTGAGAAGCATAGGAAATCACTTGATAAGCTTGGGAAATGAGTTTTTATTTTCTTACTCTTAAAGAAGTTCTTTATATTCATGAAGCTGAAATGTCTTATTCTAAGCATGATTCAGGGATGCGAGATATCAATTTATTAAAATCTGCGATAGCAAATACTGAGTTAATCTATGAAAATGGTTACCAAAGTGATTTATTTTCCCTTGCTGTTTCTTACATCAGATCCATTGCGATGAACCATCCTTTTATTGATGGAAATAAAAGAACAGCTCTAACTACCGCACTAATATTTCTTGAATTTAACTCACATTCCGCACCCTTCGGGCGTAAATTCATAAAAACGTTTCAAATGCAGT
>JBMOEX010000012.1:0-27985 GCA_049314535.1 Vampirovibriophyceae bacterium
GTTAAATCCATCCAAAAAAATGGCTTTATCGCTTTCGAGGCTAATGAAACATTCTTTGTAAACCAGAAGGAAACTATCGCTTACGCTAACCAAAATAATATAAGTATAATCTCAGTTAAGCTTTAAACTGCATTTTGTGCAGCCGCCCACAAAGAAATATTGACAAAAAACACAATTTCTTAATAAATGCTAAGATATTAATTGAGAAAGTTTCTCAATTATGCAATTTAAAGAATTTATTAATCACAATGATCTTATGCTGAAGAATCTTTTTCGTAAAGAGATCTTAGAATTAGATTTTTCTAAAGCAGTAGAGAGTTTTAATAAACAGAAATTTAATCAAGCTTATAACATACTCCACGAACTCTGGAAAAGCTCCCAGTCCTGTAATCGTAAGTATTTTTATCAAGCCTTATTACAAACTTGTGCTGTCTTCGAGCTTATTAAACAAAATAAAAAAGATGGAGCTAAAAGAATTTACCGCTCTGCAATTAAAAAGCTGCTGCCCTTTAGTAGTTTAACTAAACCAATCAATATTAAAAAATTAATCGCTGACATGATCGAATATTTCGATCATGTAGATAATGATCTCGATCCTCTTCATCACGATATAAAAATAGTTTTTAAACCTAAAATTCTTATGACGAAGAATTTATGTCAAAATCTGAAATAATATATTAAGTATGAATGATGGAGTTAGTACAGCAGGATTCTTCCCCTTTGGATATGTGACCAATAACTTATCTACAGTTTCTTTAGCTGATGGCAGAACCGCGAGTACTTATAGAAGTAATCCTCAAGCTTTAGCAAATTTTTTAAACCAAGCCATAATAACTCCAGTAATGACTAATAGGGAAGTAGGTAGTAATTTAGCATCAGCCTAAACTTGCCATAAGAAGCGACTGCTCGCAAACGTAGAACTTCAAGTAAGTATTCTAGGATTAATTAACCCAACTTAATTAACAAAAGTACTACTTTATTTTTCATGGAATTATTATAAGCATTTGCAGCAAAGATATTTTTAGCTAAATCCAAATAAGCAACGACTGAACTGGAATCAAGCTCCAAAACAGTATTACGCAGCTCAACAGTATATTTACGCTCTGAAATCTTCTCTAGTATTAGGTCTCCACCCTTTAAACTATAGAGTAGCGGAAATGATTTAAGCGGAATACTCTCCTTTAGAATTAGTTTTAGCTTAGTTTCTAAAGCTTGAAACTCCCTACCATAAATTCGCTCAAAAGGTATACTCGTTAGCTCTGCTGGTTTTACAAATTTCTGCAAGATTAAAAGCTCTGATTTATCTTGACTATAGTTAACCTGATAAACTTCGATAATTAATTCCTGCTTTACGCCTTTAATATCTATCTTTTTAATAAAATTTTCCGCACTAATCATCTGACTTCTATTCGCTGCAATTATAAGATCATTCGAGCTAGGGTTTACGAAAGCATAGGGCTTAGGTAATTTACTATTCTGGCTAATAAGCATCTGCTTAAAAAGTCTTTGATTAAGAAGCTCTGAGACCTTCTCTGGTCTTGCATACATTAGTTTAATAACCTTAAAATCCAAAGCAGATAAATCTTCTTTAGATACTCTTAGAGTATTCTGGCTAAAGGTTTTCTGTAACTTCGCCATATGTAAAATATCATCTATCGCTGAGCTAACATCTATGTCTTGAAGATTAATCGAGATCTTGGTTTCAAGGTGCTTCGGAAAAACTAAATTAAATCCACCTATTTTAGAAAGTATGACCAGTATTTCTGAGACATTAGTTTCATAGAAAGAAAGATTAACTTTTTTCTTTAATTTAGCATTAGTACTATCTTCTGGCAGAGCAAAGTCTAAATTAAAAAGCTCGCTTTGCTCAGTGAATAGGAGTTTTGAGCTAGAAGCAAAAAGCTGTGGCATCAAGAATATCTCAATGAGAATAACTAAAAATATTTTTAATATGTTCGATCTGTTCATCATTCAGAGCTATAAAATCAAAGCTAATATTTATATTCAGAGGATTTATATTCTCTTTCTTACAATAGTATAGGGCAAGTTTTTTCAGCTTGCTCTGTTTAGTTTTAGATAAAGCATTTAAGCTGTAATCAATAGAATCCTTGCGATATTTAACTTCTATAAAAACAAGATACTCTTCATTAAACCTTTCTGGATCTATCGCAATAATATCTAATTCACCACGATTTGAGTTATACCAGTTCCTTGTAAGGATTTTATAGTTAAGTGTTTCTAAATACCAAATCACTCTAGTTTCTTGGTCGAAACCGATTTCTCTTTTATTTTTAGATCCCTTGTAGAACATATTTCTGAGAATTAATTTGTTCGTTTAAAATATGGTAAAACTTATCTGAGTTTATTCTTTGAATGGATTGGATTGGTCCTTTTATAATCTGTGATTTCTTTAGAGAGTTGTAGCTGATAGGCTGATCGAAGTGAAATGCAAAGGAAAAATTTATAATTTTCAGTCCATTTTTTGAATTATTTAGGTACAATTTCAAATCGGCTGCAGAATACACAGTCCTTTTACCCGTTAATTCCATTGCTTTATTAATATCTGTGATTGCGTCGAATCTCTCTGCAACTCCAACGGAAGTGATAGCTTTTATACTCTCTGAGCAGTAAAACAATAGAAGGCTACCTGGTTCGATCTCTCTTGTTGAACAGCTGCAAACATATACTTTTGTGATAGAATTTCCTGGATTATTATTTTGCTGATCGTGAATTTTCTTTTGAAGGAGTTCAGGTAGCTTTAATTGTGCTTGCCAAGGTTGATTCCTCCATTCTGGAAATAAGCGAGAATGAAATTGTGGGCGAATTGGTATTAGGAAAATTTTTGTTTTTTCTGTAATTAACAATTTAGGCCAATATTTTCTGTGGAAATCTAGTTCTTCAAAGTTTTTTAAATCTTCTGCATTAGGAGTCAATTTCTTTAATTTAAAAATTTCATCTCTTTCATTACACCCTGCATCTTGGAATCCAAACTTGCTACATAAAAAAACTAGATCTTCGTGTTTTTCAAAAGTCGTTAAATATAGACAATCAAAATTATTATCAAAGCAATATTGAAAGCATTGTTTGAGCATTTGCTCTCCATGTCGCTGTCCTCTTGCTGTTTCTGAGACTTTGAAGGTACAGATTTTTAATATCTTTTCCATATTAAATTTCTTAATCATCTCAGGCTCTTCTTCAAGCTTAAAGACAATTAATGAGCTGATTCTATCGCCATTCATTATGACCCAGCATTCTCGACCTTGATGGCAACACTTATTCCACCAGTGATCAAAGTCGGGATAGTCAGCTCTTAGACTATTGAAAATTTCATCTTGGGGATTTAATTGGTAACTTAATTTTTTTTCAACCGTCGGATAGATGTATTCCGTTGTTTTTGAATATTCACGATCTAAGAAGCTTGTCGCTGATTGGATATTATAAATTCGTTCATCTAAACCTACTCGAAGAGCCCTCTTTAATAAGCGTCGATCTTCTGTGATTAAGATATTGACAGCATTTGATGCGAGTGATGCTAATAATTGGCAGTCAGCTAAATCATTATCGTTTTTTATTTCACCAAATTTCTCTTCTAATACATCTTTAGATAAGGAAGTCAATTTAATTTGACTGTATTTAGATAATTTACTCTTTGATATTGCTTGACGTTCTTGGTTTGAATCTCTAGCAAATTCTATGTGAGAGATTTCATGAATATAAACTTTCAGATTATTGGTAATGATATGTTGATTAAGTCTTTGGAGATTTTCAGAAATTGTAATATTATCTTCAAGTTGAATAATAATGTTGGTATCAAAGAGAATTTTAAAAGAATGATTCATTTTTGAATTAGCTTTAGTAGTTCTGGGGTGGCATACATGTATGATTGTGGTGGAGTGAAAGAAAAATCTCTCTGTAAAATGTTAAGAGGAATTGCTTCTGAAAGTAAATAAGGGTCCTCTAGTTCTATTGCAAATCCGAGATCTAAGCCTTGAAAGTAGTCCTTAAAGAAAGATTTACTTACACATGCTTGTTTGCCATGTTTTTTCCATAAAATCTCTTTATCCTGTTTTATAACTCTTTTTATTTTGGCATAGCCAACAATTGATTGTGTCGGACTCGATTCATAGATAATTAATATTGAACCGTTACTAATTTTTTCAGAGATTCTTCTGCGTAATTCAATCTTCTTCTTTCCACAAAAAATAAGAGTTGAGAATTTCGGCTTGATGCTAAATATAATTGGTTTTGAGATCACACTTAAATTCTAAAATGGATATAGAATTCCGTAAAAAAGATTCAGTTATTTTACGAAGTAGTTTGTAAGCCATTTTGTTGTTATATTAATAATAAAGGGTTAAACATTGACTTGAAATTTCGCTTTATTTCGTATGGATTCAAATATTATGAAGCAGTTGGGGAAAAAGCTCCAGTTCATGATTTTTTATTTAATTTACGAGATTTAGATAATCCTTTCTGGATCGAAGAACTCAGACCCCTACATGGTTTAGAAGAGGGTATTATTGATTTTTTTAATAAAAATCCAGATATTCAACAAAGAGTTTCTAAAATAGAGGATTTAATCAAAGATTTTATAGAAGATGCTCTGAGAAATAGTTCTAGGTCTGATGTCGAGGATATTACCTTTGCTTTCAGGTGTACTGGCGGAAAGCATCGTTCCGTCTATTTTGCCCAAAGTATTTTCACTAATATCCAAAATACCTTTAAAGATAGAGAACTTAGTTTAGAAACAGGCAAGAAAATTGATTTTGAGGTGGAGCACATAGATTTACCACGCTATCAGGGAATTAAGAGTATCTAGGAGAAAATTGGCTAAATTACTGCGAAAATTTTATTTCCCTGGTTTTAGAAGGTGGCTTCTTTATACTTGTCTTGGTTTTCTTGTTATTATATTTGGCTTAGCTTTAATACTTAAAGCCCGCCCAGTGACTATAATCTATAATCTTCTCTGGGACATACTTTCATTTATTGCTGATCGCATTCCTCCTACTACTAGTGGCATTATCGCTATTTCACTCGGGGCAGTTTTACTTCTATATGCTCTATTTAGAGCAAATAAGCAGATCTTCTCGCTTATCGCTCCAGATGAGAGTTCTATGCTAGAAGCTTTAGATAGGTATCAAATGCAAGGCAGAGGCTTAAAAGTTTTAGCCATTGGTGGTGGAACTGGTCTTTCTAATATGCTGCGTGGACTTAAAGAATACAGCAGCAACATCACGGCCGTAGTCACAGTCGCCGATGATGGTGGAAGCAGTGGCAAGCTAAGAGAATCCATGAATATAGTTCCCCCTGGTGATATGCGCAACTGCATCGCAGCATTGGCTCATGACGAAGAAGTTATTACTAAACTCTTTCAGTATCGCTTCGATAATGAAGCACCAGATTCACTAAGAAATCATAGTTTTGGGAACCTTTTCCTGACAGCTTTAGTAGAGTTAGGTGGTACTGGAAATATGGCTGATGCAGTGAAACAAGCCTGTAATATTTTAAAAACTCGTGGCATAGTCTTACCAGTAAGTAATATACCGATGTCTTTAGTCGCTAAGATGGCAGATGATTCTATAGTGCGTGGTGAATCTAATATTCCAAAGGCTGACGGCAAAATTAAAAAGATTTTCTGTGAAGAGCCGATACCACCAGTCTTACCTCAAGTTATAGAAGCGATTAAGCTTGCAGAATTAATTATATTAGGACCAGGAAGCCTTTATACATCGGTCATACCGAATTTGTTAGTACCTGATCTTTTGCAGGCGATAGATCAGTCTAAAGCACCTAAGGTTTATATCTGTAATGTTATGACACAGCCAGGTGAAACGAATAATTATTCAGTCTCAGATCACGTAAAAGCTATTTTAGATCATACAGAGCAAGGTCAAAAAATTATAGATTATGTAGTGGTGAATAATGCTGAGCCAGATAAAAATCAGTTAGCTAAATACAAGGCTGACGGGCAGTATCCTGTAGAAGTAGATTTATTTGAGCTCAAAAAATTAGGAGTGAAAGTAATTTCAGCAAACCTTTTAAATAAAGGAAATCTGGTTCGTCATAATCCGAAGAAGCTGGCTAAGACCATTATGAAGCATCTTGGTGTAAGCTTAAGTCCGTGATGAAAAATAAAATACCATTACGGACTTAAGCTAGCCTTGTTGAGGCTGAGCAAGAAGCCTACCCACTGATTCCCTTGCTGTTGGAAAACCAGCGTTGGTTGCCTGCGAACAAGTTGCGGTGTCGGATGAATTCCTTGGTTGTGAAGGCTGATTAGAATCTGGTGTTATAACCGTTTTAGAACCCTTGATATTTGCTGGACTATCCCCAAAGCTATATACAGACGTTATTGGCATAAGATTTTCTCTTTTTAAATAATTAATTAAATTGTATCACATATATAGTTATTCTATCAAAATAATTGATGGCAAATTTATCTAATTCGTATTAGTCTTCTATTTTTAAATATTTACTAAATACATCATTATGCGAAGCATTTGGAATAATCTTTAAAGAAGCTGGTGTGGCACATTGTTTGATATGTTGATATAACTCTTGCGCGTGAGATTTAGGGATTAATTTATCATTCTCACCATGGATTATTTCAACAAATTTTACTAAGCTTGGCACTAAGTGTGTTATTGCTTCTTTATTATCCCAGAGTTCTTCTTTAAATAGGTCTTGAATGATAGATGCAGGAAGTATCTTAGTTTTTTCCTTAATTAAGTTTTTTAAATTTGAGAACGGCGATACTAAAGTTATATTTCCATATTTTTCTTCAGCATTTTTTTCTTTAGATCTTTCTGCTAAGCCTGCTAAAGCTACAGCACAGCCTAGTGAATGAGCCATGATGTCAATGCTATGACTAGGAACCTTTTCAACATCAATTAAATAATTAAAAATCGCTTTAGAATCTGCAATTAAATTTTTCCGAGAAGCTTGTCCAGAATTACCTGAGTAATAACTGCTTAAAAAAACATTCTTACCTTTTTTAAAATCTTCTAAAGCTTCATTTGAGAAGGTATTTATATTACCAGCATTACCATGAAAATAAACTTGAGTATTACGCTCACCTGCAACATGTTTCATATGATATGTTAATATGCGCCTTCCCTCTTCCGTAAAAATATATTTAGGCTCAATTAAGGCTCCTAATTTTTCAAAGTGTTTGAAATTAGTAGGGATAGCTAAAGTTGGCATTGAATCACTGGGGTAGAGAACCTTTAAAAGTATTTTATTTAAAAGAATCTTAGGTCTAAATAAATCCTGTAGCGCAATTATTTTTGGATGCTGAGATCGCGGCGGAGCTTCAGCCTGTGAGACTTTTGGTGAGTTATCTTTTGTTGGAATTAGACCAGAGCTTTCAGTGACCTGATTTGAGCTAAGAGTAAGAGGCTGCGGTGAAATAGAATTTAGTGAGCTTACTGTACTCATAACCCTATCTAGCATTAGTTATTTTAGCTTCGTTTTCTAGATTGTATTTAATAGTACTCTCCACATTTTCGATTAAAACCTCCTTGATCTGCTTCTCAGATAGGTGCTTACCATGAAAGAGCATCTCTGAAATCGAGCTGAGCAGTGCAATACGTGGATCTATATATGGAAATCTACTGACAAAGGAGTGATTTCCTTCTATTACTTCTTTTGGATTCTGCGAATTAACTCCTAACCATTTAAGAGAATCGGTCTTTAGATTTGAATTTTGATCAGGCATAGATATTTTTTGACCAGGCATAGATATTACCCAATTTCCATCTCCTTTCATAAGATTCCCTGCAAAGTTCGTAACATCTATCTTAGAGCCATTTATATTTCCTAGCTTCGCCTCTTTTTCTGTTCTAGCAACATGTTCAAGCACTATAAAGCCTTTAGCATGAGCAGTTATATCTCTATCTAGTGCTTTTGGATTGAGATTTACGAAGCCATTTACATCAGCCAAGCTTCTTTCTATAAGCTCTTTAGACTTAGGTTCTAAGCCTTTATCATTTAAAAGTTTTTTCTCTAGCTTAGGTAACTCTTTTTTTAAATGCTCTATGATTTTTAAAGTTTTAGGATGTTCATGAATAAAATCTATTGGACGATGACTCAAAGCAAGCCCACCAATTTCAGCTTGCTTTTTAGTTTCATTAAAATTAACTAAAAGCTGTACCGTTATCTTTCCAGTAGATATTTCATGATTGAGTTTAGGAATAGTATTTGTGTGTATTTGCTCTGCGAGCTTATTTAGTTCAGCCTTATCAAGACTTTTATTTCTAAACGGGTTTAACTTACTGAGAAAATGTAAAGGTCCTTTCTTGAGAAGCTTAGCTGCATTTTCTGGTGCTAGTTTAATTATGAACTGTGAAGTTGATTCACCATTAGTGTTTATTTTAGATGGCTGAGTGACGATCATTTGATTTTGAAGCTCTGGAGTATTTATCCCAAGATTTTTTATAAAAAAATCTTGTAAAGGCTTAGGTATTTCAGTAAATTTTAAAGCTTTACCAGAAACATCTTTATCTCCAGCTTCATGATCTGGATTTTTAGATAAGTTTTCAAGTTCTTTTCTGGAAGTGGTTTCCTGCTCTTCGCGGGCTTTCGTAGAGCCTTTCTTTGATTTATCTGTACCCGAAGCCTCACTAGAGGAGTTTGTTTTTCCCGACATGGAATTAAGTAATTCTGGCTGAGATGGTTTATTTGAGCCTATAAGCGGTAATTTTAAAAACATATATCAGATTCCAGAATATACCTATTACCTCTTTGTAATAAAACCCGTGATTATCCGTAATTTTAAAGGCTAGATGCTTGATTTGTCAAGACTTATTAAGCCGAAAGGCAGAATACTAATATCGCACTAATCGCAGAAAACGCAGAAATTGGAGTTCTATAACGGCACTGTTGCCGAACGTGCAAGTTCAAGGCTGAGGAGGACGAATGACCGCAATGTACTGCTGGTACATGAGGATCATGAGGACGACGAAAACGCAGAAATTGGAGTTTGCGAGCAGTGCCATAACTGTTGTGCTAATCTCTTGCTAAAATAACTTAAATGAAGAATCTAAGTAAAAAAATCGCCATCATCGAAGGAGATGGAATAGGTCCAGAGATTATGTTTGAAGCTAAAAAGCTGATACAGCTTTTAATTCCAGAGTATGAGCTCATCAGCGTGGATTTAGGTGGTCAAGCTATTGATAAATATAATAATCCCTTCCCACAAGAAAGCCAAGAAAAAATTAAAGACGTGGCTGCTGTATTGATGTCAGCGATTGGGGCTCCGCAGTATGATAACCTAGCACGTGAACTTAGACCAGAAACTGGTCTACTTGGTTTAAGAAAATTTTTAGGTGCCTTCGCTAATATTAGACCAGCTTTTGTCTATCCAGCCTTAGCAGACTTATCTTCCTTGAAATCTGAAATAGTAAGTGGCGTAGATTTAGTCGTAGTGCGTGAGCTGACTGGTGGTATTTATTTCGGTAAACCAGCTATGAATGACGGTAATAGAGCACTGAATACTATGGTCTATGAGAAATATGAAATAGAGAGAATCGCTAAAGTCGCCTTTGAATTTGCGATGAAAAGAGGAAAGAGACTGTGTTCTGTAGATAAATCTAATGTACTTGATGTGTCTCAGCTTTGGCGTGATACTGTAATCGAGGTGTCTAAGGCTTATCCAGAAGTAGAGCTTTCGCATATGTATGTAGATAACGCAGCGATGCAGCTAGTCCGCAATCCTAAACAGTTTGACGTTATAGTAACTTCTAATCTTTTCGGGGACATCCTTTCAGATGAGGCTAGCATGCTTACGGGTAGCATAGGCTTACTGCCAAGTGCGTCTCTTGGTGGTGAAATAGGTCTCTATGAGCCAGTACATGGCTCAGCTCCAGATATTATGGGGAAAGGCTTAGCTAATCCTATCGCCATGATACTTTCTCTTTCCATGATGCTTAGATATAGCTTAGATAAAGAGAAAGAAGCTCAGATTATAGATAAAGCTGTAGAGGAAGTTATCACAGAAGGGCTTTTAACTCCAGATCTTGGCGGCAAGGCTAATACTACTGAGATTGGCTCAGCTATTTATATTAAATGCGAGCAGAGTTTGAAAAACTCTTTGTTTGCAAGCAGTCCACATTAATTACAACTAAATAATTTTCCTAATATTTTAAGACTTCTTAATAATGGGGTATATTAAGAATATATTATGGCCTACAAAATTTTACTTGTAGATGACGAAGTCAATCTTATAGATCCGATGGCATATTCTTTAAAAGAGAATGGCTTTGATGTTTGCACTGCTTATAATGGTGTAGAAGCTTTAGGCATGTATGAAAGAGAAGAACCAGATATTATTCTTTTAGACTGGAGCATGCCAGATCTTCCTGGGATAGATGTTCTTAAAAAAATTAGAAACTCTCAGAACTTTATACCAGTCATCATGGTTACGGGTAAAAGTGCCAAAGAAGAAATAGTTGAAGGCTTAGAAAATGGGGCTGATGATTACGTTACTAAACCTTTTAACTGGGATGAGCTTATAGCTAGAATTAATTCTGCTTTAAGAAGATCTCAACAAACTTCAGCAGCTAAGCCAAAACGAATCCGTTTTGGTGACATAATTATAGACCTTTTAAGTCACAGAATATGGCTGAAGGATAAAGAGATAAACCTTTCACCAAGAGAGTTCTCTATGCTGAGATTATTTATGGAAAATCCTAAACGTATTTATTCAAGAGATGATCTGATTGAAAAGGTTTGGGGCTTAGATTTCGAGGGTGATACCAAAACAGTCGATGTTCATATCTGCTGGCTAAGACAGAAGCTTGAGCAGGATGCGAATCATCCTAAAATTATTCAAACGGTTAGAGGTTTTGGTTACAAATTAGGAAGTTAAATGCATAGCGGCTATTTTTGTTGCTAGGATCTTTTCTGTGACTGTAGTTATCACTAGAGCGAAAGAGGACTCACCTGAGTTTATAAAAATCCTTGAAGCTAAAGGAATTATCGATTATTTTTTCTTTCCTTGCTTAGCTTTTACAGCTCCAGATGACGGCTATGCAGCTTTAGATGCAGCTACTAGGCGTAATCAGGAGTTTGATTGGTTAGTGTTTTTAAGCCGCAGAGCGGCGGAAAGTTTTTTTAATCGTCTATTAGAAATAGGCGGTCATTTTTTTCACTTAGCACCACATTTGAAAATAGCTGTAATTGGTTCAGCGACTAAAGAGTTTATCGAAAAAGAAATTAATTTTCCTGTAAACTTCTGCCCGAGTGAGTTTAATTCCGAAGTTTTTTCAAGAGAGTTTTTAAGAGATATCGCTTCAAGTGAAAATATTTTAGAACCATTAAATCTTTTAATTCCCCGCACGAGTATAGCTGATGATGTGTTAACGCAGGATTTAGAGAGCTTAGGCACGGTAAAAGTGACTCAGGTAGATGCTTATAAAACTATCAAGCCAGAAGCTTCTAAAGAGCTTCTAGCTGACTTTCAGAGGCTCTTAGATGTAGATCTTCTAAGTCGCCGCAGTATAATTTCCAGTGATGCCGAGCACGGGACATCGTTATCATATACGAGCAAGCCGTCTCAACGTACTACAAAGCTTAGCTTCACCAGCTCCCAATGCGTAAGAAATTTTTTTGAAATCATAGATGGGCAGATTAACTTAGCTACTTATCATGAAGTTTTAGAATTTCATTCAATAGGACCAAAAGTAACCCAGACTTTAAAGGATGTTATTGGTGATAAATTTAAAATCTTTCAGACTAAAGAAGCCTCTCTGGAAGCATTCTTTACCTGACAGTCCGCGATAAAAAACTTCATTTTTCATCACTTAAAGCTTAGTCTTAACGAACTTACCATTTTTAACTCTAAAAACGGCTAAGCGAGATTGCTGGGGGTCTCCCTTCTCATTGAAATTAATTTCACCGCAGTAGCTCTCTGTTTTACTTTCACTAATAAGTTCACCTAAGCTTTTACCAGTCTCTGTCTCATTTTGATTGAATATCTGAACAGAATTAATTAAAATTCGACTAGCATCATAACTGTAAATCGAAAATGAACTTATGTTAGAGCGGAATAGCTCTTGGTAACGCTTCTCAAAAGATTTATAGCTTGGTGATGTTTGGTTTAAATTACAGCCTATAATATAAGCCCCTTCCGCTTTTAAGCCTGCTAGATCAATAAATCGCTTACTAAAATTACCATCGGCTCCGAAGAAAGTTATACCTGATTTATTATCTAAAGCTAAATCTACTAACATCTGAGCAGCATCAGCATACTCACCAATAAAAACTATGATATCTGGAGTACTACTTTTTAATTGTAAATGATATCTTGAGTCATTAATATTAAAGCTTTGGCTCTCTACTGCGACATCTTTACCTAGATATCTTAAAATAAAATTCTCTATAAGTGTAGCTAGATGTGAGCCATATATGGTTCCATTGTGTAAAACTAATATCCTTTCTTTCTTTTGATTTTCTAATTTTGAAATCGCACTGGCTATTTTCTCCGCTTGATTTTCATCTATATTAATAGTTCTAAAGACTTTACCTTTAGCTTCTTCAGTTTCTGTAAGCCAAGGATGAGAAGAGCCAGGACTGATTTGTATAATATTATTCTCCCTATAAAGCTTAGAAGCCTCTATAGAGATTAATGAATTTAAATGCCCAACTACCCCAAAAGCCTTATTCTTGATAAACATATTCGCACAATCAAGTCCCTTACTCAGTTCCGCTTTATCATCACAAATCATTAATTCTATTTTCTTGTGATTTTTTAGTTTATTTTCATTAGCTTCTAGAACTGCGATTTTAGCGCCATTTACTATCGCTCTACCTAATTCAGCATATGTACCTGAAAGCGGCGCTGAAACTCCAAGTATTAATGGTAAGCTTTCATATTTTATTACTTCAATTTCAGCTGCTGAAAGAGGAATAAAACCCGCTGACTTAATAACCGATATAGCATCTTCTGACCAAAGAAAATTCAATAAATCCTCTATCTGGTTCCTTTTATTAGATTGAGTTAAAAGTTTATCGGACTCATAAATTGAGATGGGTTTGTAAATTGGAAAATTTCCGGAACTAATATTTAATTGAGTTGGGGCTATATGATCTACGTGAACGGTATTAACTCGATTCGTAATTGAGGAGAAGCTTATGTATGAAATACTGTGCTCATATTGCTGTACTAAATCAATAGCTTCATTATCATTATTTACTTCAAACTGATTAGTTGAATTTTGGGTAGCAGGCTTCTTAAAAAAACTTTCAAGAAATAATCGATTCTCATTAGTATTTTTTTTATTAATAAAAATAATCGCCCGATCTTCTAATCCTAGTGCTTTCCAGTTATTAACACCTTTGAGGAAAATCTGGGAAAACACGTCTAAGTCTATGTTTCTCACTGGGTTTCGTGGATTTACGATTATGACAATCCCATCTTTAGCAATAAGATTCTTGTTTAAATAAGAATCAGAACTTTCATCCAACATACTTCCGAGATAAGCATCAACCGCATTAGTCTTGAGAAGTTTAAGAGCCTTACTCTGTTCTACTTTTATAAAACTTATGTTTCGGAATCTTTTATCCCGTTTATTAATTTTTATAATTTCTCTGACAAGGGCAGCTTGCTCTTCTGAATAAGCTAAATTTACTTTTAAAGCTTGATTATTAACAGTCAAACGACTGCAAGCATTCAACAAAAAGCTACTAAACAGTAAAACTATTATAAAGACTGGTTTATAAAATCTATAAAGGAGATGAAACTTCAAAAACTTGACTCCTTACTAATAAAGCTCGCCAAGTTCATCTAACTCATCTGGATCTAAACCCACTTCCTCTAATTCTTTTTGCAGTAAAGCTTCTTCATCAATTTCCACGAAGCGCTCTTCCTTAGCAGCTTGAGGAACCTGTCTCATTTGCTGTGGTGCGGGTCTTGCAGCTGGACTTTGATTAACTGAATGTTTCGGTGAAGACTGGGTAAATCCCTCAGAAGAAGAGTTTCCGATTCTATCAGATTTAATTCTGGTATTTTTAATCTTTAAACCAAACTGATTTCCTAAAACTATTAATTCACCTTTAGCTACTATCTTATTACCAGCAGCTATTAAAATAAGCTCACTATCTAAAAGAAGCCCTAGAGGAATTACTCCACCATCCTTAAGCTCCATAATTTTTTTTAAAGGTAAATTAACTGATTTAAATTGAGCAGTAAGCTCAATATTAAGGTCTGTTAAAAGATCAGTATCATCACTTAGTGAATTATTATTTTGCATACTTGGTACTTCAATATCATCATAATATAAATCTACCCATTCCTCATCATCACGGGAAGGCAAATCAATATTTATGTATAGATTTTCAAAGTCATTTCTCTCCCACCACATCTTATCAATTGAGCTTCTCTCTAAAAAAATGATGTCATCTTCCTCTAAACTCTTTAGATCAGATAGATTAAGCTTAGTTTTACCTACCACTATATCCATAGGAACTCGAAAATCTAATTCATTAATTAGATGATTAAGATCTACTTGATAGTCAGCGGAATCTAAATATTCTTTAGGTCTTAATCCAGGAGGAACACTTATCGCAAAATTAGCAGTATCACCATTCTCAAATTCAATTACCCAAATTAAAAAGTCATTCGCACCAGAAGAGTTAGGATCACTAATACGCCACTGATTTTTCCAGTGTTTTTCCATTTCAAGGAAAAAACTCTCGAAAATTTTCAGCTCTAATTCACTTAATTGAGCTAAATTAAAATCTTCTTTTCTAAAACCAAGTGAATAGCGAAGTAAGTTAAAAACAAGTTTTTTACTCAGCCTGAAATGCCCGGGAGAAGCCGTATAACTATCCCATTCAGAAACTAAGCCTCTCCACTCTTCATCATTTACATTTTTACTGACGGCTATTAAACGTGATCTCGTTTTAATTCCCCAGAAAGAACTAAGAAGCTTATCTATACCATACTGAGGATAGAACCAAGAACCAGAATCTTCGGCATTAATAAACCTAGATTGATTAAAATCAATCCCAAAGCACTCAGTGATAGATTTGGCTTTATTTGCCAGCAACATAGATTCCTTGGAGATGAAAATCGCTCCTTGTATAGACTTTCCCATAATAAGAGTTTAATATCATAACGTTATCGGGAAATATATATTTTAAGGAAGCACGGTGAATATTATTAAAATTATTTCCAAAAATAAGATGGCACTGTTGCTATTGGAGTTTGGCAATAGTGCCAAGATTAGTTTAGGATGATTTTACATTATTACGAAAGAGGCGATAGAAAGAATCACACAGTGCTTTTCATTCATGGTAGCGCTAGCGATGCTAGTGTATGGCTGAATGAATTAAACTTTATCGCATCAAGAGGCTTTCACTGTCTAGCTTTTGATTTACGTGGACATGGTGATACACAAAATTTAATACAGCCCTCAGAGAAAGTTCGTTTAGACATAGACACACATGTACACGATACTATAGAGACATTAAAACATTTAAACATAACAGGCCCGATCACTATCGTTACTCATAGCTTTGGTGGTTTAGTCGCTATTTATCTTGCAGAGCGTTATCCTGATTTAGTAAGCAGGCTAGTTTTAATCTGCTTGCCAGCTAAATTAATTTTACCGATTAAATTTTTTCTTGGAGCACTGCTGGGTAAGCCACTTTATTTTATTCAAGCTCATTTAGATTTTTTTAAAAAGACTCCTTTAAGACCACGCTATAAATCTTCGATAACTACTGATGCTCAAGTACTCAGAGAAATATTTAAGCATGTTAAAAGCTGGAATTCCTTTAAAAAAGTACCTCGCCTAAAACAAAAAATATTTTTTGCAGCAGGTAGATTCGATTTCGTTTCACCAGCACATCTAATATATGCTCTTCATGAAAAAACTAAAAATTCAAATTTTGAATTGTTTAAGTGGTCATCGCATGCTTTAATGGAGGATGAACCAGTGAAATTTCAAGAGTGGTTATATTTCTGCCTCTCTAAGCAATAAAGGCGTTTTACGAAATAGTGCGCAGACTAGATCAAGGATTTACTCTTAGTTATGCTCTTTTTGTAGCTATATTTTTTGCTGCTCTTTTTTCAGTTCTTTATTATTTCGGTAAGCGTAATAATGAGTTTAGTGTAAAATCACTTTACTCCCTTCAAGCCAAATACCTCGCTGAGTCAGCCAACCAAAGAGCTTTAGCGATGCTCAACACTCGCACATTACCAGATTCAGATGTACTTGATGAATCTGGAGATAGTGACGACGAGGATTTCGATGATGAGAATCAAAGTCCTGCAAGCAATGATGAAGAGGAAGACGAAGACGAGGAAGAGGATTTACAAGATTCAGTCCTAGAAATTCAGCCACGTTATTTAAATTATTTCGATGATGAATTATTTTTTGTAAACATCCAAGCTGGAGACATCATTAACCAAGACCGCTACAATGAATTGCTTGCCGAGGATAAAGCAGAGAGAGCGAACCTTCCCCAATCAACACCAGGAATAGCTCCTACTCCTGGTATTGAAGAATTATATTTACCGTTACCAGAAGTTAATATTCAGTATTTAGGTATTATAAAAATCCCTAAATATTCTCATTTCAAACCTGGTCTGAAAATTAAAATCGCAGATAAAGTTAAAGTAAATCTCAAACAAAAAAATATTCTTCAAGAATACTTTGGTGGACCAGATCTGGATTTTTCTCTTAAATCTAAACCTATCTTAAGATCCATTAATCCAAACTATGCTTATGCAAGTGAAATCGTGGATATACAGCTAGATGGAGAGAATTTAGATCTTGATTCAGCTAAATTTACCACTCCCGATCTTGAAATAGTGAAAAAAGCTCAATCAGCCTATTCTTTAACCTTAGCTATTAATGAAAAAGCTAAACCTGGAACCTATAATTTAAATCTCGCTGGTAAAAAAAGTAACTTTTACGTGCTTCCAGATAAAAGTTCACAGCATGATGCCCCACAGATTTACGACATTTATGCTCAGGGTGAAAACAAACAGTTATCTCAATTAGTTGAAATTTATGATAACGATAAATTAAATTCTGTAAAAATTAAAGGCAAAAATCTTAGCCATGATGGTGAAGCGCCGATTATTGCTTCAGAAGCAAGTGGTCTCCAATTCGACATTTTAAGCTTTACTGATACTGAAATTCTATTGAATCTTAATGCAAAAAACCTACCATTAAATAACCCTTTTACTATTAGTATCTTTAATAAAGGTGGTCAAAGTAATTCTTGGGCAATAAATGTAAAAGCAAAACCTAATAACGAAAATGATCTTGAGCCCCAAACTGGAATCTTCTCAACTCAATTAACTTTATTACAAGCAAATTCTCTCTCTAATTTACCTTGGGCTTTCGACCCAGATTTTGAAGATGACGAACAGGCTGGAAGACCAGATAACCCTGATAAAAATGCTCAACCTAATGCAGCTGGCAGCCCTACCGTAAAAAGAACTTTCAATTTAATTAACTCGGATCTAGAAACTGTATGGCTTCTAGAATCTATCGCTACAGTAAATGGCATTACTTATAGGGAATCTGCGATAGTAAGACGTACTGTTCCTCAGATATCAGCAGCTTTAACTGCAAATACAGAGGTAGATTTCAGTTCTAAAGATTTTAAAATTAAAGGTTTAGAATCAGCATCTGCAATCCTGCAGGACTCCATCGTCAAAGGAGATAGCTTCATTGAATTTAGAGATGAATTTAGTTTAAATAACAAAGATGAAGAGGAAGAAGATGATGAGACAAAGATTAAATTAGATGGCTCAGCTGTAGTTGAAAGCTTTGACTTGCAGGGTGTTACATCTTTTAGCGGAACAAGATTATTACAGAATTTTAAAAAATCTTCTTTCGTTTCTATCATCAGCTCTGGATCTTTTGAGACCCTGACAGACTTTGCGTACGTTAAAGAAGTGAATGGTAATGTTATTTCTTTAGAGCCACCTGGTTTTAAACAGCCACATTTTATTCGAGATCGTTTCGTACAGTTCACTCCAGCTGTCATTAGCACTGAAGCTATATCTGAGCAAGATGCTGAATTGCATTTAACACCTAATTATTCCTGGCTAAGTCTTGAGAATATAAATGGCTTTCAGAAGCTCACTAATATTGTGTTTGCAGATATACCATTTTTAAATTACTTTAAAAGAAACTCCAAAGATCAAAGCCCTGGTGGTTATATTGCAAAGATAACCGGGTTTGCTAAAAAACAATTGGAAGAATACTTTGATCCTAATGAATTTTTTGGTCTCAATATTATTAACGGCAGCAGATCTTTTTCTAGCAGTTCTCCCCTAACCGGACAAGGGATATTAATTATTGATACCACTGAAGCTGGGCGCAACCCTCAGGGCGGAAAGGTAAAAATTTCTGGAGATACTAAAAAGGCTGTAAGTAAATTTAGAGGTCTGATTTATATTATTGGTGAGCTAGAAATTAGCGGCAATTTTGAAATGACTGGGGCGATAATTGTTAAATCACCTAACAATGGTTCTAGCATTCAAATAAATGCTGAAGGTTTTATTGAATATAATTTAAAAGAGATTCAGAAAACTATTTTTGATCTGCCTTTCGTGGTGCAGACTGGTACTAAAAAAATTACAAAACTTCGGGAGCATAAATTTTAGTGAAATCAGTGATGGGAGATAGAATTATTATCAAGCATGCAGAAAATGGAGATAGCGAGCAATCCCAGAATGGAGTTAGGCTGCGATTTTCAAGAGAGAATGCTGGAGTGACTCTTGCGGAATTATTAGTCTCACTGATAGTTATTACTGTAGTTATCTACGCGATTATAAACTTTTTCTCGCTGAATCTTTTTCAAAATACAAAGGAATTAAAAAGGTCGAAACTTTATTATAAAGCGATGACTAAAATGGAAGAGTTAATCTCTAAAGATTATTCCTCTATTGACTTAGAAAGTTTTTATTCGCCATTAAACAGTATTAAATTTATAGAAGACGATAAATTTTTAGTTAAAGTTCAAATAGAATCTATAGACCCTCTAACGAATCTTCCCACAGACCCTTACCCGATTAAATTAAGTGAAGATCCTATGCTGAAAAAAATAACAGTTAGTGTCGCGAATTTAGATGATTATGATGAAAAAAGGCTTCCAGCTCAGGTAAATTTAGTAAGATTCATATCCCCTTAAAGATAGTCAAAAATTGGGGTATTCTGCTATTATATTGTATATACATTAACTGGGATTATTAGTAAAGGACTTATTGATAAAGAACTTATTATCTCTTCTTCCTATGCCTACTGCTCATGGCAGTTCTTATGCACACGCACACGCATCAACACATCTTGATAGTCTTGGAGATCCACAGCGCGATTCAAGAGGCGCTGGAGAAGCTTTATCACGCATAGTAAAAGATATGCCTTTTATGGCTCCATTAAGACAGCCTTTAGCTCTTTTCATTCGTCAACTTCATTTTCCGATTTTGAAACCATTTGAAACTTTAGATTTTGTGACAAATCATATGTTTTCACAATTAGCACCAGGTTTTGCTGATAAAACATATGCATTGCTTTATAAAGTGCTTCCAACTGGACTTATTTCTAAACTTACTGACAAAATCGGTGGTGGTGGTGGTGGTGTTTCAAAGTTGCTAATAGCTGGTTTAGGTAAAGTTGGTATTAACACTAACGACGACAACATAAAGGCTTTAATTAATGAGCTCGGAAAAGGTCTTGGTGATATTTACAATCCTAAATTTTTAAATCAATTCGGCAATTTCTTTACTGATGCTTTACGAAACGGAAACGTGGCTTACCTGGAACTAGCTGATCGTTTAACCACAAGAGCCTTAGATAATGTCGGCGAAACTGTAGCTCAGGCTTTATCTGCGATCGGCGGCACTGCTCAAGCAGCAGTTGCAGGAGCTATCAAGGATACTCCTCAGAAAACAGCTACCAATATTCAAAATGGAGCTGATGTGGCTACCGAAAAAATAAAAAACACTCAAAAAGCAATACATACTCAGAAACAGGCAGATAGTAAACAGGTTTTAGAGAAAGGTCAGCCAATAACAAGCCCAGCAACTCAAAATCTTCCTACTAAAACACCAACACAAGGCAAAAAAACACAGAGTCCTAATAATAATCCAAAACCTGGATTATTCTCAAATTTATTAACCAGTGGCAGTAATATTCTTAAAAACATCACTGGCATATTTTCCCCTAAACCTACTCCAGCTGCCGCATAATAATTTTCAAGATCACCGCACGATGAAAACGCAGAAAATGGAGTGGTGCAGTGGTCTCATCAAGCCGTAGCAGCTTTCTTAATACTCAAATCAGTTACAGTAGCTAATTTCAAGTTCTCTACCATATCTTCAGTGATAGTCACTTTCTGCAAGCCTTCTAATGACGGGGCTTCAAACATTATATCTTTCATTATCTCTTCGATAATACTTCTCAGAGCCCTAGCACCCATTTTACGCTTCTGGGCTTTCTTCGCGATCTTCTCTATGGCTTCATCTGTGAATTCCAGTTCTATACCATCAAACTCTAATAACTTCTGATACTGCTTAACTAAAGAGTTTCTCGGTTTATTTAAAATCAGCTTTAAAGTCTCAGTATCAGGTGCATCTAAGCTCGCTATAACAGGTACTCTACCTACGAATTCTGGAATAATACCAAAATGCACTAAATCTTCAGGCTCTGTATATTTAAAAGCTTCTGAAAGCCTTTTATTACGCTGATCTTCATCTAAACTCTCTGCACCAAAACCAACAGAAATATTAGATTTCTGTCTTCTTTTTTCTACAATCTGCTCTAATCCTACAAAAGCACCACCGCAGATAAATAAAATATTATGAGTATCAACTTCTATCATCTCAGCATGCGGATGTTTTCTGTTTCCTTGAGCTGGAATACTCGCTTTAGTACCCTCTATAAGCTTCAATAATGCCTGCTGAACCCCTTCTCCAGAAACATCTCTAGTGATAGAAGGATTTTCTGATTTACGAGAAATTTTATCTATCTCATCTATATAAATAATGCCCATCTCTGCTTTAGCTAAGTCATTACCAGCATTTTGGTAAAGCCTCTGTAACATATTCTCAGCATCATCGCCCACATAACCAGATTCAGTAATAGTCGTCGCATCTGCCATAGCGAAAGGAACTTTTAGAAAATTAGCTAAAGTTTCCACGATGTAAGTTTTACCGCTCCCAGTAGGGCCAAGAAGCAGTATATTAGATTTATTTATAGTAATAGAATCATTAGGAGCAGCTCCCTTATTATGATTTATACGTTTATAGTGATTATAAACCGCTACAGATAAGGTTTTCTTCGCTAAATCGTTACCGATAACGTATTCATCTAAATATTCTTTAATTTCTTTAGGCTTAGGCAGTTTATGAGGATCTAATCCTATTACCGAAGTATTCTCTAAAACAGTCGCAGCGACAGCAACAGTATCAGATACTTCTATAATACCCTCATCTTTCAGAATCTCAAGACAAAGACTTATACATTCATCACAGATATAAATACCTGGGCCTGCTATAAGCTTTTTAACCTGATCCTGACTCTTTCCACAGAAGGAACACTTCAACAATCCATTAGTTTTAGACATTAAGAATTACTCAGAAATTAGTTTTCTGGATTAATATTAGCAGGTTTCTTAGCTACTACTCTATCCACTAGACCATATTCCTTAGCCTCTTCAGCAGCCATTATATAATCCCTATCAGTATCTTTAGTAACCTTCTCAATATCCTGATTACAATTAGCGGCAAGAATCTCATTCAACATTTTCTTCATTCTTAAGATCTCATCGGCTTGAATTTTAATATCAGAAGCCTGTCCCTGAGCACCGCCTAAAGGCTGATGAATTAAAACTCTAGAATGAGGCAAAGCCATTCTCTTACCTTTAGTACCAGAGCTTAAAAGAAAAGCACCCATACTTGCACACTGTCCCATACAGAAAGTCGCTACATCTGGACCTATATGCTGCATGGTGTCATACATAGCAAGTCCAGCGGTAACAGAACCACCTGGGCTATTTATATACATATAAACATCTTTACTAGAGTCTTCTGAATCTAGTAGTAATAACTGTCCAACAAAAATACTTGCAACAATATCATTCACTTCAGAAGTTAAAAATACTATTCTTTCTCTAAGTAATCTAGAAAAAAGATCAAAACTTCTTTCACCTCTTGGTGTGTTTTCTATAACGCTTGGCACATAATTAGAGATACTGGAATAAGACATTCCTTGAAGATCTAAAGGGTTAATTAGACCATGTGTATTACAGATACTTCTAATATCTGCTTTAGTTTCACGTTTTATACTTTGATAATCCATAATAAAAAATCTACCACGGAATAGATGTTCTCAGATAAAGATTTAATCAAAAATATTTACTTATACTCGAAACTCAATCGAGTACCATTTCATACACCGATGCATCTCGGTAGAACAGAGTACCCTAATGACCTTTCAGAACTATCTGGGCTGGATAACCTTCAGTATCCGACTTCTACTCTGAAAAATGCTGAAGAATACCTCAGTAAAATCTTCTTAACCGAGCGATCTTTTCTGTTAACGAATGGAGCTAGTATTGGATTGCAAGCTGCTATTTTAGCTTTAAAATTTCATTATTCACAAAGTAATCTAGCATTAAAACCACTTTTAGTATCACGTAATGTTCATAAGTCTATTTTAAGTGGAATTATTCTTGCTGGCTTTGATGTAGAATGGCTAGAACTCAATTATGATAATAATCTAGACCTTTATACTGGACTAAAACTCTCTGTAGCAGAATTAAAAGAATTTCTAAGTAATCGAGAAGATGCTTATGCAGGTCTGGTTTTAACCAACCCTAGCTATGATGGATTCTATAGTGATTTAAGCTTACTGAAACCGCTAACCCTGCCCCTAATTATCGATGAAGCACACGGCACACATTACTATTTCAGTGATGATTTACCGCAGGGTGCTTTAAAAACGGCTGGAGATATCGTTATTCACTCATTGCATAAGACTCTTGGGGCTTTAACTCAATCTGCGGTAGCTCATATTAGTCTGCATTCTAAGATCCCAGCATCTTGCTATGAAGCTGCTTTAAGATTATTACAGACTACTAGCCCAAGCTACCTAATTCTGAAAAGCATTTTAGAGTCTGTGCAGTATTACGCACAGGAAGCTAAAGAACTATGCTTAAAAGTAAAAGCACTCCAGGAGAAGATTTCAAGTAATCATCTTACCGCGAATAATGATGATTACTTTCGCATAATAATCCAAAATGCTAGGGCTGAAGAACTAGAAGTCTTTCTTGAAAAGAGAAATATTTTTATCGAAAAAAAATCAAGCAAATCTATAACTATTTTTCTCAGCCCCTACCATAATGAAAAAGATATAGATATTCTAAATACAGCTTTAAGTGAATTTCACTTGCCTAATCGCAGCGCTGCCCCCTCTGCACTAGAAATTTTCTCATTTCCAGATCAAGTTCTAAATCCACAATTAGCTTATTCTAGTCCTTTTCGGGAACTGCCTTATCAAGAATCTTTGGGTGAAATCTGTGCTGAATTATTCGCCCCATGCCCACCAGGCTTCCCACTTTTAGTTCCTGGGCAAAAAATCAATTCCTCAATTATAGACAAATTAGGTATATGTGATGATTTCTTAAAATATAAACGTGGAATAATCCGAGTTGTTGAATAAATCTAGGAATAAAATAAAAGCATAGGTTTATTTTGTATTTAAGGAAAAATAAACTAAAATATCTAAAGTTGAGTGAGACCTAAAATAAAAATATCTGGAATAATGTCCGCTGAAGATGCGAGGGCCGCTTTAGATTTAGGTGCTGATTATATTTCATTTGAAAACGTAAAAACCTCTAAAAGATATTTAGATTTTTCACAAATTACTGCTATTACGTCTGAAATTCCCCAGAATTATAAAAACAAGTTAGTTCTAGCGACTGAATCTGGATCTTATGATAATTTAATGCAAGTTTTGAGAAAAGCTGACATTAGTGCAGCACAGCCAAAATACCCTCATATCACGACCACAGATGTAATTAAAATGCGTAAATCTGGAATTCGCATATTTCAATACGAGTATCTAAGCAGCTCTGCTGATATATTAAATGTTAATTTGAGCCAAAATGCCTATGATTATGCAGTTTTTGATATTAGACCGACTTTTGTTTCAAACGTAGATAGGTTTACTCGTAATTACAAAGTCGCAAGGATAGTTAGAGATATATTCAACGAAATTAAGTCAAACCTGCCTTTAGATTTCTATGGCATTAGTGGTGAACTGAGCCTAGAAAGTATCTTTACTTTTATTCAAGTTTGCAAACCTAGCTTAATTGATCTTTCAATACAGCTTGAATCTCAACATTCGGTCTATAAATCTCATGATAGGATGTCACAATTTTTTGGTAAATTGAATACGGTGTTTCCAAATGTTACGAATTAAGATATGTGGTCTAACAAATTTAGCAGATGCTTACATGGCCTTGAAGTTAGGAGCCGATTTTTTAGGCTTTAATAACATTAAGGGCTCCAAACGTTTTATAGATATTATAGACATCAAAGATATAATAGAACGAATGCCTGAAAGCCTTAGAGATAAATGCGTACTTCTTGCTGAAGATGTTGATCTACAAAGCATAATCAAAACAGCTAAATCTCTTAATATCACTTCTATTCAGCCTTATATAACGAATCCCACTATTACTGATGCTGATTACGTTAAGGTACGTGAACGTGGCATGGGTGTTTTTAGAGTTATTCATGTCGAAAATAAAAGATCTATCAGCGACCTATCCATAGACCCGAATTCAGCGGACTATTTTATTTTAGATACTAAATCCTCAGATCCAAGTGAGCTCGGCGGCACTGGAGCTAGTTTTGATTGGTATCTCTATAATTGTGCAAAAGCAGTGCTTCCTGAAAAGAAGATGGTTTTAGCAGGAGGAATTAACATTAAGAACTTAGATGAAGCTGTGGAGTACACAGAGACCCGCATGGTAGATTTATCATCTGGCATAGAAGATTCTCCTGGTATTAAATCTCATGACAAGATGCAAGCTTTATTTGCGCATATTAAAGGTGTTTCACAAAACAGTTAAAATAATGCGTCAATCTCTTGCTATATTCTCTGCTCGCCTTTGTATTCATTTACTAAAATTTTTTAAATTAGGTAATGGCAGTAGTCTTCCAGGCAGGGTTGCGTTAAAACTTTTCCCAAAACTGTTATTACAGGCTAATCAAGATATTTTATCTAGGCAAGATGCACTTAAAGTGATGGTTTCAGGCACTAATGGTAAAACGACTAGTGTAGGTCTAATCGATTCCATTTATGAAGTAACTCAAAACCAGAAAAATCTTATCAGCAATAGGCTAGGAGCGAATCTCTATTATGGTATTGCTACTGCTTTTTGTAATTTTCGTGGCAATTTCACTGAAGCAGATTTCATTCTAGAAGTAGATGAAGCTGCTTTAAAGACAGTCGTTAAACATATTAAACCTAATTTTCTTGCCTTTACAAATATCTTCAGAGATCAACTAGATCGCTTCGGAGAAATAGATGCTACCAAAAATCTGCTCGAAGAAGCTCTCAGGATAGCTGATTCAGAGACTGATTTTAATTTAATTTTAAATTATGACGATATTAAACTAAGATCTATATCGACTAAAACTAATGATAATATCTATTTTTTCAGACTTATTACTAATGAAGCTTTGAAACTCAGTTCAGAGAAAGTCATTGATAAGGACAGCTCTTTTTTTGAAGAAAACTACTTAGATAAAGCTTCTTCACAGATTAAAACTAGTGTAATAAACGAAAATAAGCTTATAACAGGAAAGCTAAAAATTCTAGAAACTAAATACAGCGTTTTTGATTTAATTTTTAGAGGTGAAAGCATCGAAGTTACTCTAAATTTACCTGGTGTATATAATGTCTATAATGCTTTGCTCGCAGCATCAGTGTTTCTTGCAGCTGGAACCAGCTTAGAGAAAGTCGCTCAAGGTTTAACTCTTTATAGAGGTGCCTTTGGGCGTTCACAGACGATAAATATAAATGGCGTAGAGTCTAATATTTATCTGATTAAAAATCCTAAAGGCTGCTCTGAAGTAATTAATATGCTCAAGAATAATAAAAATTCTTTATACCTAATTATTATTAATGATAATTATGCAGACGGCAGAGATGTATCTTGGTTATGGGATGCTGATTTTGAGGCTTTGGTACAGGAGAATCATAAGGATGACGAAAGTACAGAAAATGAAGCTTGCAAGCCGTCCCATCAGTCACGAGTTAACTATGTCTGCTCTGGGAGAAGAGCCTATGATATGGCTTTAAGGCTTAAATACGCTGGAGCGAAAAGCACTGAAATTCATGTAGAAGCGGATATTCAGTCAGCCATTGATTTTGCAAGTCATTACAAAAATTCTTTAAATATATTACCGACTTATACAGCACTTTTAGACTTAGAAAAAAGATTAAGCTTAACTACATCTCCTCTGGAGATATCTCCTCACCTTCATCATTAATTCCTGGCATAACCTTAGAAAAGACTGTGAGAAACATAACGAGAACAAAGCTTAACATCGCAAAACCTAAGACCACACCTTTCCACATGCCTGCAAAAATCATATTTTCATGTTAGCATGGCACTGCTCGCAAACTCCAATTTCTGTGTTGCAGTGCCATCATAAGACTGCTCGCAAACTCCAATTTCAGCGCTAGCTATTTCCCGATACAAAACTGACTAAACATAGTATCCAAGATCTCTTCATTCAGGTCATCTCCAGTGATCTCCCCGAGCCTAGCTATCGCTGCTTTTAAATCTATAGTCCAAAAATCATGAGCGAGATTATCCTGTGCTGCATTAATCGCCTTTTTTAATTCATTAATGCACTGCCTTAAAAGATCTGCCTGCCTAGTATTAATACTAACTGCATTAATATCATGAACCTTTTTTAGCTCAGGGTTTGCTTTACTGAATATTAGCTCTTTAAGTTTCTTGATATTAATATCATTACTAGTCGAAATTAAAACATCATAGCACTGCTCGCGAACTCCAATTTCTGCGTTTTCGCCCACCTCAACTAAATCTAATTTAGTACCAATTCTAAGAAGTTTTTCTGGTTTTAAGTTTAATAAAATTTCTGCGCTTTCGTCACCCTGAACAGCGAAAGCATTCTCTGAACTTAAATCCTCTAACCACAGCACTAAATCTGCTTCCTGAATTACTTTTTTACTAAGCCCTATACCTATCTGCTCGACTTTATCTTCACTCTTGCGAATACCAGCAGTGTCAAGAAATACTACTGTTAAGCCATTTAAATTTATAGATTCTTCGATAACATCTCTTGTCGTTCCAGCTACGTCCGTGACTATAGCTCTATCGCTTTCTAGCATTGCGTTTAATAAACTAGATTTACCTGCATTTGGTGCTCCAGCTAAAGCTACCTTAAAACCTTCTCTTAGAATAAGACCTGATTTTTCACTTTTAAGTATCTCCTGAACTTCATCAATAATTTCATATAATCTTTGACTAAAAACTTCCCTTGAATATTCTGGAACTTCGTCAGGGAAATCTATACAGGCGATTAACTCCGCTAAAATCCCTAACAATTCCACCCTTAACTCTTGTATTCGCTTACCTAAATTTCCAGAATAAAGCTTAAGTGCATTAGTGCTCGAAAGCTCACCGCGAGAGTGAATTAGATCAAGTATGCCTTCTGCTTGACTGAGGTCAATCTTTTTATTTAAAATCGCTCGTTCAGTAAATTCCCCAGCCTGAGCGAGTCTTGCTCCATTTTCTAGAACTAAACTTAAAATCTTTTTACTTAGCCAAGTTCCACCATGGCATTGTATTTCGATTACATCTTCACCAGTAAAGCTTTTGGGGGATTTGAAGCATAGCACCAAAGCTTGATCCACCTTCTTGCACTGCTCGCGAACTCCAATTTCTGCGTTTTCGTCGTCCTCATGATCCTCGTGTA
>JBMOEX010000013.1:0-27552 GCA_049314535.1 Vampirovibriophyceae bacterium
ATCCCTCAGATAAAATGTTTATCTTTCTGCTGCAACTAGATCTCTGTCTAGAGACATCGCAAATGAGCCAGTAGCCTCTTCGATGTTACCACCAAGCTTATACTGTCTAGCCCATTGTTCTAGAACTTCGGCTTGGCTTACGTTTCTTTCCTGAGCAATGCCCTTAATAATTATTAAGGCTTCAGGACTTAGGCGAAAAGATACCATTGTTTTGGCTTCGCCGTATCTTGGCTTAGGACCTGTTTTTTTCTTACTTGCTGTTTCTATCATTTAGATTCCCCTAATATTTTGTCTTAACTAGATGTTGATATATTTACACGTTGTATATTAATGTTCGGTTAAGACAAAATAAATTGTGTATCACTTAATTAAAAATCATAATACAGGACTAGAATATTGTAAAGGCTTATTTTTGAAAAATTTATTTTTTATTCTGATTTACAAGGTTTTGAATGACATTCAGGATTTTAGCTCTAAATTCTTGAAGACTAGAATTATTTGAAATTACTATATCTGATTTAGAGATCTTTTCTTCTTGAGACATCTGAGAATTAATTCTATTTAGTATGTCTTCTTCACTCATCTCTGGATTACGTTTTTTTAGTCTCTTTATTTGCACGGATTTATCTACTTGAATAAAAACTATAGAGTTAAATCTCTTTTCTAAATGTGCCTCAAAAAGTAAAGGAACATCATTTACCAAGATCGGTGAGTTTGCATTTTCTTTCACCCATTCTTTAAGTTTCTCTTCGACTAAGGGGTGAACTTCTTCTTCTAAGAGCCTTCGCTTAATCTTCTGTTCTTCTTTTTCGCCAAAAATCTGTCCAGCAATGATTTTTCTATCCAAAGAACCATATTCCTTGATTAAAAATTCTTGTAAATCTTTGTCAGAATTATATAGCTTATGAACGATGGCATCACTGCTTATGGAGGGTATGCCCTCCGCTTCGAAAAAACGAGCTGCTGTAGATTTACCAGAACCGATATTACCTGTCAGTCCTATTAAGTGTGGTTTTTTAGCTAAGTCCGAAGTTAAGAATGACACTGATTAAGATTTAATTTTAATTCTTCTGTGCTGTAAACACTGATAATCTGATCATTAATTACAAATTTATTTTGCCACCATTCTGTAAACGCTTCTACTACTTCATTGTCGAATTGAGTGCCTGCACATCTTTTAAGCTCAGCCATAGCCTCTTCAGGGCTTTTAGCAGGGGTATAAATTCGGTTAGTGGTCATCGCATCGTAAGAATCGACTACGCAAGTAATTTTTGCGATTAAAGGTATATCCTCCCCTGCAAGGCCATGTGGATAACCTTTGCCGTCTATCCTCTCATGATGAAATAAAACAGGCTCTAAGCAGTGTTTAAGTGAATCAGATTGACTGATAATATCTGCACCTAAAACTACATGGGTTTTCATGATTCTAAATTCATCCATGGTTAAGGAGGCTGGTTTTAGAAGTATCGCATCACGAATGCCCATCTTGCCGATATCGTGTAATAAAGCACCGCCTTCTAAACTAACTTGTAGTTGTTCAGGTAAAGAAAACAATTTCCCTAAATCCTTAGCCATTTTATAGACTCGATAGCTATGACCACTGGTGTAAGGATCTTTTAATTCCAAAGCATGAATTAGAGATTTTGCAACCTCGTAATAGGAATTATTGATTTTAGGGTCTGATCTTTGGTTCATTTAATGAAATGATTAATACTATTATCGGATCGTTCTTTAAAAGCCTTAGGCCTTACTATATAATAGTATCTTTTAAAACTTAAAAAAACATTAACTTGTAGTTTTATTGAATTAATAAAGCTTAATTTAGTAGACCTTTAAGTATTTCTACTCAGATAATACATTATCAATATTCCAAAGGGAATATAATTTTTAGGTAGTAGCTGAAAATTATGTATAAGTGGAGTTGTAGGTTAAGACTATTTGTCGTTATTTATAGTCTTATAATTTTTAATTTAGGATGCTTGGCGAATCCATATCAATCGACAGAAGCTGATAAAAAGGCGGATGTCTCGCGCTTAATTAATCAGGGGATTAAGTACCATAGCAGCAGAAATTATCCATTAGCTATTCAAGCTTTTTCTGACGCTTATAATATCGATAATAATAATTTAGAAATTACTAGTAATCTTAGTATTACTCATAATAATTATGGTAAATATCTTGCCGAGCGTACAGATCCCAAAGGGGCTATGACCCATTTTCGTACAGCACTTTACTATGATATTAATAATGATATTGCAAGAAAGAATTTAGAAACCCAGTTACAGGCAAAGAAAGTAAACCCTAAAGACACCAGTGTTAGGCTATTAGAAGCTGAGGATGAGCGTGCCCAGAGTAATTTCTTTGCAGCCTTAGGTGAGTTAAATGAAGTTAATAAAATACAAGAGACTCCTAGAGCTTTTTTAATGATAGGAAAGATTTATCATGTACTTTCTTTAAGGTCTATTGACGATAAAGTCGGCTTTATGGCGAAGTCACTGAAGAATCTTGATAAGGCACAGCTTCTAGAGCCACGAAATCCAGAGCCGATTATAGCTAAAGGTGATATTTATGTAGCTAAAGGAAAGATATCAAGAGGTATAGACTACTATAAGCAAGCCATAGAACTGGACCCGACTAATGGCTCAGCTCAGCAGGCCTTGGTGAATGGCTGGTTAGCTGCTATCAGAGTGGCTCCTAGTATAGCGAATAATTTTGTGGGTTTAGCGACTGCTTATCAGTTACAGGGAAATATAGATCAAGCTGAAAAGAATTACAGAAGAGCCTTGCAGCTAGAACCTACTAACCAATTAGCTGTTGATGGTATTAAAGCAATAGAAAATGACAAAGTTCAGATGGAATTAGATCTGTTTCTGAATCGTGCAATAGCTTTTCAGAAAGAGGGCAGATATGATGAAAGTATAGATAGCTATATAAAAGCAGTAAGATTATCACCGCGTAATGCTGATATTCACTACAATGTGGGCACTTCTTTCCAAGCCAAGAAGGACTGGTTTCAAGCTGAGAAAGCTTATAGAAGAGCTCTTGAGCTAGATCCTAACCATAAAGAAGCCATTCTTGCTTTAAAAGCTCTTACTGATGACAGAAAGGAAACGCAAGTATCAGAAGCCTTTGATAAGGCTATCGCCCTGCAACAACAAGGTCTCTTAGCCGAAGCTATTGCTATTTATTTAAAAGTCGCAGAGGATAAGCCTACCGATGACACTCTTTTTTATAATTTGGGAACTGCATATCAAGGGAATGGTGAATTTGACAAAGCGAAGGAAAGTTTTATCAGAGCTGCTACTCTCAAGCCAGAAGATCAGACTTATAAAGATGCTTTAGCTTTCGTCGTTAATAAAAAAGCTGATCAGCTTTTGGAAAAAGGGGTTAACGCTCAGACTAATGGTAAATATGAAGATGCTATTGTGTCTTACCTTGAATTGTTGAAAATAAATTCAGGGCGTGCAGATATTTGGTATAACCTTGGCATAGCCTACCAGTCTATAGCGAAGCCTGATGAAGCTCTAAACGCTTATACTAAAGCTTTTGAGATCAACCCTCGTGAGCAGTCTGATGCGATATTCTTTGGGGCACTTATCCTTGAAGATAAGAAAAATATAACTAAAGCCATGGAATTATATGAAAAATACATAAAAGTCGCTCCCAGCGGGGAATATTTCATGGATGCAAGAGATCGTTTAGAGTACATAAAGTCACAAAATTAAGGGAATATATGTAGAATGTTCTACTCAGAACCGATAATTGAAAATTTCATTGCCGGAATCAGCCAAGAGGACTTTTTGAAGATTGAGGCTGTTGATGATGACGAACAGGCTTACTCGATGATTACTAAATTATATGAGCGAGATTTCGGAGCGGCTCCGAGCGGTGTTGGTGAATATTTAATTCGCAATAAATTTCAAATAGGTTCCGTGGAATCAAATAAAGCCTATATTCCAGATAGCTTACTTTAAATTTTCTGTTGAAAAATGCTATTTTCAGCTGATACTAAGAATTTTAAGCATATTATATTTACGTATTATATAATCTATTTTGGGTTATGTTTTAAAACTTCCCCCGAAGCATATGGCTGCATCAATCACTGAACGCCCAATATTAGCAGAAGGGACAGATAATGCTTCTGTAAAGCCTAGTATTAGAACTCTTGAAGCAGCAGTTCCAGAGCTTACAGGGTCTACTAAAGTAGATTCAGCTTCTGGAATTACGGCTGCTAAGAAGGGGCAGCGTACTACTGGAGTAGATTTAGCTGCAAAGGTAGATATTAAACAAGGCTTCCTTGAAAGATTCTTCGGTGGCTTTAAGCTCCCTTGGTTTAGAAAAAAAGAGACTGTAGAAGCTGAAACGGCTAAATCATCAGCGGATCAGATTATAACCCTGCCTAAGACTAAAGTCTTTTTACCAACTGATTTCGATAATATTATCGCCATGAAAAATGAAGGGAAGTATAAAACGAATGAAAATTTTTTTAACCTTCTTGATGAAGTTGATAAAGATTTGTTAAAACTACCTGGTTTGCGAGAGTTATTTTCGGGTTTCATAAAAACAGCTTCTGTTAATGGAAAAGAACTTAAATTACTTGAAAATATCGCATGGCAGCAGATTGCTTCTGATCTTTACCAAGGTTTCGCTTTTGAGCAGAATGAAAAAACAGGCGAGTTAGAGCCTAAGATACTTAATAATCGCTATATCTCAACAGTAGTTACTAGGAATCCCTATGAGATGGCTCAGGATAAGTTAAAGGCTATCGAATCGCCTATTCTAGATAGCTTAAAACCTACCTTAGTAAGCAGGGAACAGCTTGGTACTAAGGAGGAAGTTAAAGAGTTGGGTCAGTATTCACCCAATAAGGGACGCTTCTCTCCGATTAATCGCAGTTTATATCTTTTAAAAAACCTTGTCACGAAATGGTCTGGAACGACTTCTCATATTAGAGAATTTGGTTTTGGGGCGGCTTCTTTAAAGCCGCCAAATAAGTGGACCCCGCTATTAATGCCAAACAGTGAATTCAAGACTAAAGATGGTCAGATAATTAATGGTCCAGTACCACTGCTTATAGATGATACGCCTAAGAATAATGGTGGCAATAAACCTGGATTTGGTTACCAGCCTGAATTTCTATCACGATTACAAGATCCAAAAGAGTTTATCAAGATGACATTTACGTCTGGCATTGATAAAGAAACAGGCGTATTTAATCCGAGAAAAACTGAGTTTTATCAGAAATTAGTTAAAGAGATGATTTTACCGCTCGAAGATAAAGGTCCAGAAGAGTTTTTAAAAACTAAACAGTGTGAGCTTAAGCCAGAGGCATTGAAGGCCATTGAAGAATTTAAAAGAAAGCACGAAAATGAGGTTGTCACTGATGAAAAAAGCGGCATTTCTACTAGACCATTACTCTCATATCAAGCAGTTCATAACGCAAATCAATCAGGAGTATATGATAAACAGTTCCTTAAAACGGTTAGTAGAGAACAACTATATGCCTCTGGCAAAGCGTAATTAACATTTCAGCTCTTTTTTTTGTACGTTCAAAGAAACTATGCCGCGACTAAAGTACTCTGATCTATTTTTAAACCAGGTCCTTGTGTGATACTAACGAAAACTGATTCCATATAAGTACCCTTAGAAGCAGATGGCTTATTTTTTCTAATTTCTTGCACCGCTGCAACTAAATTAGCGAATAACTCATCTTGAGAAAAACTAGATTTACCGATAGGTAAATGCACAACAGCGCCAGTTTTCTCGGCTCTGAAAGTAACTTTACCAGCTTGAAGATCTTTCACAGCTTTAGCTACATCAGCAGTTACTGTACCATCTTTAGGGTTAGGCATAAGACCTCTTGGACCTAGTACTCTACCTAATTTACCTAAAAGAGGCATAGTATCTGGAGTTGCGACTAATACATCGAATTCCATCCAACCATCTTGGATTTTCTGAACTAATTCTTCTGTTCCAGCGAAATCAGCACCAGCATCTTTAGCAGCCTGTACTTTTTCACCTTTAGCGATAACTGCGATTCTCGTTTTTTTACCAGTACCAGAAGGCAGTACTACTGAAGATCTTACCTGTTGGTCATTAGCTTTAGTATCTATTCCTAACTTAACAGATAATTCAAAAGTCTGATTAGTGTTCTTAGAACCTGAATCCTTAATAAACTTTTTTAAAGTATCGATAGCAAGCCTAGCATCAGTATCAGTATTAAACTGCTCTGCTACTGCTTGAATTTGTTTTTGTCTTTTCGTTAATTTCGCCATTTTAAAACCTCAAAAATTTCCTTATATAAACTAGCCTAAAACTACAACGCCCATGCTTCTTGCAGTACCAGCTATGATTTTACAAGCTGCATCTTCATCATTAGCATTTAAATCGGGCATTTTTTGCTTAGCAATTTCAAGAATCTGAGCCATAGTGATAGTTCCGACTTTATCCATATGCGGCTTAGCAGAACCTTTTTCTATCTTAATTTTTTTCTTGATAAGAACGGCTGCTGGCGGTTCTTTGAATTCAAGTTCGTAAGACCTATCTTCAAAAACTGTTATAACAACAGGAATTATATAGCCTTCTTTATCTTTAGTACGCTCATTATAGACTTTACAGAAGTCCATAATGTTAACACCATACTGACCTAGAGCTGGACCAACTGGAGGTGCTGGATTAGCTTTCCCCGCTTGAAGCTGTAAATTTATGTAGCCTAATATCTTCTTTTGCTTAGCCATGCTTGCCCTTTAAATAGAGTTGATATTATAGCAGATGCAAAAGGACTCAATTATTTAGTAAAGATTGAATTTTTGTTAAAGGTATTTTAAGATAGATTCTTAATCCAGAGGGGGCTGCTCGCAAACGCAGAAATTGAAGATTGCTTGAGCTAGAAAAGAATCTAATAGACGACCTTATCTTACTCAGTCTTCGAGAAGATTTAGAACCCCATGGAGATTTAAGTAGTTTTTTAACCATAGACTTCGCCCAGCAAGCTGACGCTGAAATCGTAGCTAAAGAAGACGGGATTATGAGCTGTGGCTTTTTGGTCGCTGAAATTTTAAATCAGGGACAGGAATATTTAGTAAATAATTTTACAAAGATGAGGACTGTTGAAAACGCGGAAATTGGAGTACATGAGGATCATGAGGACGACGAAAACGCAGAAATTGGAGTTCCGCTACACGCCCTAGAAGTCTATTTTAAGGATGGCGAGAAATTCTGCAAGGGAGACTGTTTAATGAAAATTCAAGGCTCTGCCATGCTGCTGCTCGCAATGGAGAGAACGATATTAAATTTCCTACAGAGATTAGCTGGTATCGCTACACTGACGAGAGAAATAACTTCCTTATTAGAGAATACATCTACTAAATTATTAGACACCCGTAAAACGAATCCAGGCATGAGGGTTTTAGAGAAAATGGCTTTTAAACATGGCTCGGCTACTAATCACAGACTGAATCTTAGCGATATGATAATGCTAAAAGAAAATCATATAAGTTTATCTAGATTTAAAAATATTAAGGAAGCATTGCTTCATACTAGAGAGCAAGTGGAGAAGAGTAATCTTAAAAATCTAAGTGGAGAAACTCTGAAAATTGAAATTGAAATTAATCAAGAGAATCTATATCTTTTAGAAGGTATTATTCAAGAGGGTCTTGCTGATGTTGTAATGTTAGATAATTTTTCAGTAGATGAATTATCTCAGGTGATGGCGAACATAAGAGCTTGGCAGGCTGAAAACGCAGAAATTGGAGTTCGAGAACAGTGCCCTCAGCAACAGTTCAGGAGGGTTTTTATCGAAATCAGTGGCGGTATAAATCCTGAAAATATTTTAAGTTATTTAAAGCTAGAGCCTGATTTTATTTCAACTAGTTATGTCTCGAAAAATGCTCACAGCATAGATCTTTCAATGCTCATTACTCCTCAAAAACATTGTATTTAGCTTCTTCTTCATCTCCATCGAATTCACCACTCTGTTTAGTCTTTATATAAAACAATATACCGACTACAAGAAAAAGCCCGCAAATCAGTCCAGGTCCTAAATATGACCATGCTCCTGCTGAATTTAATACACAGTTGGGACACATAATCATTAATTATAACTCTAGTAAATCAGCAAAAAACTTCTTAATTTGCTAAAATTTGGAAATACATATTATGTTAAAGACACTTGGATTGCCAGACGACTTGACTCAATTTGATTTAGCTAGTGAGGGAACAGTGAAGATATTCACTGGCAGAGCTAATCCTAAGTTAGGTGAAGAGATAGCCAAGGAGTTAGGGCTTGAATTAGGCAAGATTAAAATACAGCCTTTTTCTGATGGTGAGATTTATGTTCAAATCCAAGAAAGCATTCGTGGCTGTGAGGTTTTTTTAATTCAAGCTACACACCCTCCAGTAAATGAAAATTTAATGGAACTTTTTATTATTATAGATTCTCTGAAAAGAGCTTCAGCTAAGAAGATTAACGTCATCATGCCTTATTATGGTTATGCAAGGCAGGATAGAAAAGCTGCTGGTAGAGAGCCTATTACCAGTAAGCTAGTTGCAAAGCTAATAGCAGCAGCTGGTGCGGACAGAGTTATTTGCTTAGATCTTCATTCTGAACAGATTATAGGTTTTTTTGATACTTTAATTGATCATGTGCATGCAGCACCTATACTTATTGATTATATTAAACGTTTTATTGGAACGGAAGATCTGGTTATCGTATCCCCAGACGTAGGTGGTGTAACTAGAGCTAGAGCTTACGCTAAATTATTAGATGACGCTCCTATCGCTATTGTAGATAAGCGTAGGCACCATGATAAACAGAATCATGTAGAAGTCTTTAATATAGTCGGTGACGTAACAGATAAAATAGCTATCTTAGTAGACGATCTTGTTGACACAGCAGGTACTATGACGAAGGCCGCTCAGTTAATTAAAGATAAGGGTGCTAAAAAAGTTTATGCTTGTGCAAGTCACGGGGTACTCTCAGGACCAGCATTTAGCCGCATCGAAGAGTCTCCAATCGAAGAATTAATTATTACAGATACTATTCCACTTAAGGAAGAATGGCTGAATTCTAAAAAAATCAGGCAGGTTTCTATCGCTCCTTTTATGGCTGAAGCTATACGTAGAATTCATACTAATGGTTCTATCTCTGGGCTATTTAGGTAGGAGATTTTTTACTGGTGCCCCATTTACTCAAGGAAGTCTTAAAAAAAGAGGCTATTGAGTTTGGCTTTTCTGATTTACGTTTTATTTCAGCACGCCCGCTTTTAGAGGATGAAAAATTATTTCATGAATGGCGAGATAAGGGCTATGCCGCTGAAATGAGCTATATGACTAGGGTCCAGCCTATTAATGCAAGACCAGAGTTTCTTTTAAATTCAGCTAAAACTTTATTGATATTCACGGCAGATTATTATAGTCCAGTTCCAGCAAGACCATCTTTAGATTATGGACGAGTCGCTTCCTATGCGGTTGGTAAAGACTATCATAAGGTTTTAAGAAAAAAAATTCAAGAACTAGCTTTATACTCAGAGGCTTTTAAAAATCTTTTAGCTCAGTCACGTTTTTTTACGGATGCAGTTCCACTCTTGGAGAAAAGCTTTGCCGTAAAAGCAGGATTGGGGTTTCAAGGTAAAAATACTCTTCTTATTTCTAAAAAATCAGGTAGTTATAAATTTATCGCAGAGCTAATTACAGACCTTGAATTTGAGCCAGATTCTGAGGAGAGCGAACATAATTCTATTTATGAGGCAGGCGAAAACGCAGTTGTGCAGCGGTCTCTTTGTGCTAAATGTACTCGTTGCATAGATGCCTGTCCTACTGGAGCTTTAGATGATCCTTATTTTCTTGATGCACGTAAATGCATAAGTTATTGGACTATAGAAAATCGTGGAGAAATTCCAGTAGAAATGAAAAAGGGAATTGGAGAATGGGTTTTTGGCTGTGATCTCTGTCAAGAAGTCTGTCCCTATAATCGTAAAGCTTCTACCGTAGATATGTACGTTCAAGTAAAGACTGCTACACAAGGTGCAGTTTCAAAGCTGATATTCCCAGAGTTCGCTCCTGAAGCTGGTGTGGGGCATTGGTTATATCTGCCTTTGGTACTCTCTTTAGATAGAGCCACTTTTGAGAAATATTTTTTTAAAGCTTGTGAAGAAAGTGGTGAGAAAAGACTTTCAGATTATGCTCATAAAGAAATTTTTAAGTTGAGTAATAAAAATTCCGAATTTGGTGAAATCAACGATGGGCTCAAAAACCTTTCAAAGAAAGATTTTGATGAATTGTTGGATAAAATCTTCTTCTTTAAATTTGGTGAAACCCCTTTATCTAGGACTAAACGTAAAGGTTTAATTCGAAATGCATTGATTGTTGCGGAAAACTCTCTTGGTGAAAAGTCTTTAGAATTGATGGAACAGCTACTTACTTCGAGGCTTAATGCTCATTAGAGCATCTTCTAGAACTGCACCATTTGGACGATTATAATGGAAAATAGTTCTACGGGCGATTTCTACAGAAGCTAATGGCTCTGCGCCATTTAAATAACTGACTAGGCCTTCTTTTAGCATTTGATAATACTGTGACTCGTCAGCATTTAAATATTCAATGTGCTGTGCTATTGGTTGGTAGTAGCCATAAGCTGCAAGAATACCTAATAGTGTACCAGTAAGAGCAGCTGATACCTTATGACCTAATTCTGATGGTGGTCCGTCTATGTGAGCCATCGCAATAATAACTCCGAGAACGGCTGCAACTATACCTACTGCTGGCATAGCATCTGCGATACGGTTAATAGCTGCAGGACCAATAGCTGCTTCGGCATGATGTGCATCTATCTCTGCATTCATAACAGTTTCTATTTCATCAGGCTTGGAGTTATAGTTAATGACTAATTTTAGTGAATCACAGAAAAAATGTACCGCATGGTGATTATTTAGGAAACTGGGATATTTAGTGAAGATTGAGCTACTAGATGGCTCTGAGACATCTTTCTCCATACTTAACATTCCGCCACGTTTTAAATTAACGAAGCATTCATACATCATCTGTAATGACTCTGCGAAACAGTCCATAGTATACGGACTCTCTTTAAAAGGTCTGCTTAAATTGGCCAGAATACTATTTAAAACCTTTCCCGGACACATCGCGAGGAATATCGCAGTACTGCTACCGAAAATGATTATATACTCTTGCCAAACAGAATAAATAGCATGTATCGGGCCACCTTCGAGCATGAAGCCACCGAAGATACAGACGGATACGAGTACTAGAAAAACTGCTGTCATAGATAATTGAATTTAAGGGCCATAAAAACTAACCTTGTATATCGGCTAACCTTATATTTTCAATTTTCCCTGCTGCGTTCTTTTGATAAGTAGCACTTTCACTTGATTTATCAGACTTAGTAAATACCTTAATCATATGATTGATATAACTTGAAGATTGTCTTACTAAAGCCATATTATTATCGTTAAACTTTTTACACTGTTCTAAAGTCTCTTTGAGTCTTTTCGCGGTTTGTTCTAGAGTCTCTTGATCCTCGTGTTCATCGCGATTAGCGAGACTCGTTAAAATCTCGCCAATTGTGACGTTAGTTTCGTACCCTTCTTCTCTTAAAAACAGTTTGCGTTTGTTTTCAAGCTGTAAAATTTTAGTAGAGAGTTTTCTCTCTATATCTGTTATTTTCGGTAGCAGATCAATATTATTCTTGATAAGTGCCTCGCGCTTTTTACCCGCAAGTTTAAGATACTTGGAGTATACTTCGCACTCTTCATCTAATATTTCAGTTAGTTCTTTCATTGGGCTAGTTCCTTAATTAAAAAGTCACAAGCACTTGGTAAATCTATCCTAATACAGCTTCGATCAAACCAGGATCACCAGCTACTGAGAAGGAATCTACTTTATTGAAATATTCACCTTGATCAATTAATGATTTGAGTGATTTCACCCGCTCTTCTCTTGCTATAGATCCGGTAGAGTCACTGCTTAGTCCTAAGAAGCCTTGTGTAGCTTCTTCGCTAATCTCCGCGACATCACCCTCAACATTAGAGAACGACCCTGAACTTTCAACCGCTTCGCTAGCCCGCTTTACTTTAGATGAGCCAGAGTAAGAGCTGCCTACGCCGAACGTATCGATTGAAAAGTTATTGTAGTTATTAGGATTTATTCCTTCAATCCCCATATGATTTACCTCGCACTATGGATTTATATCGTTGTTATACCCTATAAAGAAAAAGCCTTATACTATAATAAGAGTATTTTATCAAGTAGTGGCAAACATTTTATACTATTTATAGAACCGTTGCCGGTTATTTTTTATTTCTTTCATGTTATTTTCCCCCTTTGAATCTCAAATTTTTAAAATAATTCTGCAAATTGTGGAACTTTATCTAAAATAGCTGAACCGCTAGGTATCTTATAAGTGCCACTGGCTACCTGTTCTTTGATCTGCTGCACTCGTGGATTCTCTTTCTTAGAGCTTTTCACGGTATCAATGAAACTCAGAGATACAGAGTCGGCTGGAATCTCACTCTTACTAACACTATTAGTCGAGGCTTCCCTAGCAGTCGTACTCTGTAATCTACTAATCTCAGAGATAGGTAGGGTGGACCTAAAATCTATTCCTATTCCCCTGATTTCCATATCTGACTCCTAAGATTTGATTTCTCTTATGTTAGTTCTTTGCGCTTCTTATGTTAAATCTAGGTTATGCGGCTGAGCTATTTAATATTTCCTAAATATTTCAGCGTAGAGATATGATTCGGCAAGAATTTAAGTGTTCTTTTAAAACTTTCTTTCGCCTTAGCGTAATCATTAGTAAGCATGTAGCATTGAGCTAGTTTATAGAAAATTTCGGCATCAAAATCACAGTCTTTTAAAGCCTCTTCTAGAATTAATATCGCAGCAGGGTAGTCTTCGCAGGCAAGATAGGCAGAGCCTAAGCATTTTAAATATTCTGGAAATACTGGCTCTATGTCTTTGGCGGCGATTATTAATGATTCAAGATAGTCGTTTAATTTAAAACGAATGAAATAAGTGGCAGTGGTTTCTAAAAATAATCTGTAGCAAAGATAACCAGGATTAAATATACTGATCTCATCTTTTAGCAGCTGACAGAGAAAGACTCCCCATTTCGCTGCTGGAGAGTAGGGGCAGAGATGATATAAATCTAAGGCTTCATCTAATTTTTTTTCAAAGATTAAGGTGTAGGCTGCTTGGGGTAGTGATTTTATAATCAGGTAATTTTCTCGAGCTTCACTGAATAAGCCAAGTTCAAAGGTCATATCAGCTATGTAAGAGCGAAGTTTTCGAGCGAGTGGCTCATATAGATCAGTTTTTGCAGATTCTTCCAGTTGTATCTCACTCACTATGGTTAAAGATTTTCTGTAAAATTCTAAGGCCTTAGGGTAATCTTCCTGAATAAAAGCTGATGTAGCTTGAGCGTAATCTTCTTTACAGGGAATTTCTAGGGACATAGGTTTATGTTTATGAATGTTGCGGGGTCTTTACTTCTTTCTTCCCTATACTAGGCTCTCTTAGATAATAAGGCTTCAGTATATTTGGGTCAAATCCTAAATCAGTCCTTATTTCACGGCGCTGTTCGCAAACTCCAATTTCGGCAACCGTGTTCTTGCTGAGTATATTTTTATGGAGGAGGAGTTTAATTATTAATTCACTTAAATTCTCACAAGAAAATTCATATAAAGCAGTCTCAGTATCTATCGCACTAAAGAAATTAGTTTTTAGAGAATCATAGTTAGAATCTAGCGAGATAAAGAAATTATTTTTAAAGGCTGGTATGGCGATAGGAGTATTATCACTGAGGTCTTTTTCTAAGCGTAGTAACTCAAAGCTGTTAGTAGTAAAGACTTTCAGCTTAAGTTCTAAAGCTAGAGTTTTAACTATACAGAGAGCATTTCTGATGCCAGTAAATGAGCCTGGTCCAAGGTTTACTGCAAGTAAGTCTAGCTCTTGTAATTTAAGTTGATTATCTAAAAAGCTGTTTTTAAGCTTTTCTATTATCTCTGAAGATTTTCCAGGAAAGGCTTCTCCTAAAATGAATTTTTCTAGTATCGTGTCATAAACTGCAAAAGACTGTAAATTTTGGCTTGAGTCAAGAGCAAGTATCTTCATAAAGTATAATTATAGGTTTGAAGCAGTTATAAATGGCATTATTTAACACCTTAATTAATTTTCTCAAGCTCTCGTCATTAGTCGTGATAATTGGTTCGACTATTACTATAGGAGCTATAGTCGCTCCGATCGTTTTTAAGAGCTTAGTGCGAGAGGAGGCGGGCAAGCTGATGATAGATGTCTTCGGCCGTTATGATGCTTGGTTAAATATAGCTGTAATAGTTTTACTAATTAGTTCTTTGCTGAAATTTTTTTTACTAGATAAAATGCTGCTTAGTCCACAGAGTTTAATCTCTTTGGCTTTAGTTTTAATCATAGTTTCTATTAGTTTTTATTCTATTTATGTTTTAAGTCCACAGATATTAACTGCATATGAGACACATGCTGAGAATTTTCAGTCTTTGCATGTGCTTAGTGAGAAGATTCATAAGATGAATTTCTTACTAGGTTTAATAGTTTTAATGTTTACCTAGTTGAGCATTGATGTTCTATATTATTGTGGTTTTATAATCAGAGACAGGAATCTAAAAATGACGACTACCGAGAAAAAAATGAATGAAACATTAGAATTAGCGAAACAAGTTTTCGAGATTGAGATTGAGTCATTAAAACAAGTAGAAAGCAGTCTTAATGAGAGTTTTGTTAAAGCCGTGGATATGATTTTAAATGCTCAAGGTAGAGTGGTAGTGACTGGTATGGGTAAGTCTGGTCATATAGGAGCTAAAATAGCAGCGACTTTAGCAAGTACTGGTACTAGTTCATTTTTTGTTCACCCAGCAGAGATGGGGCATGGTGATTTAGGTATGGTTTTACCCACTGACGTGGTTATCGCTATTTCATATAGTGGCAGAACTGATGAACTCAGAAAGATTCTGCTGCCGATTAAAAAGCTTGGAGCTAAAATTATTGCCATTACTGGAGATTCTGAAAGCACACTTGCAAATTATGCAGATGTAACGCTTTTAACTCCTATCACGAGAGAGGCTTGCCATTTAGAGCTAGCTCCCACTAGTAGTACTACTGCTGCTTTAGTTTTAGGTGATGCTCTTGCTGTAACTTTAATGAAAAAGAAAAACTTTCAGAAGGATGATTTTGCAAGATCGCATCCACTAGGCAGTCTTGGGCAGAGTATTATTCCTATTTCAGATTTGATGAGAAAAGAGACACAGATACCGAGCGTATTTATGAATTCAAATTATTGGAATGTATTAGAGGAGATTACTTCTAAAAAATTAGGACTTACCACTGTACTAAACCCTGAGGGTAAGTTAGTAGGTGTAATTACAGATGGTGATCTTAGGCGTGCTCAGATAAAATATGCAGAAGAAGTTTTTGTGAAGCAGGCTAAGGATATTTTGACGCCTAACCCTCGTACTATGGCTTCTGATGATCTTGCTGTTATGGCTGTAAAGCTGATGGAAAAGCATAGAATTGGGCAGATAGTAATAGTTAATGATAATAATTCACCTATTGGGGTATTAGATCTTAAAGATTTACTTTCAGCAGGCTTTATGATCTCTTAACGTAATTTGCTAAGATTAAAGGTAACCGAATTAAGTGAAATTATTCCAACTAAATTTAATAAGTGTACTGATGTTAGTTCTAGGACTTTCTGCTTTCATTTTGATACCTAGTTTTTTCCTTCAGGTTATTTGGAATGCTGTTTATAGTAATTTTATTGAAAGAGACCTCACGATTGAGATATGGCAGGCTTCATTTCTTTGGGGTGCTATTGTTTCTGCTGTTTATTTAAGTGGGATAGTAAGAATAGATTTTCAGACTGTGGATTCTATCGATTTAGATTCAATAGATGATCCAGAGCTTAAGGAAAAGATTCTAAGATTAAAAGAAGAGAAGGCTACTGAGCGCTCTTTGAGAGGTGGGGATCTTGATCCTAAGCGTAGAGAAGAGATTATAGAACACTTGAAAAGATCTTTTGCGATGACTCCAGATGATATTCAAGAATTAAGAAAACAGATGACAGACCGTCTTAAAGACCATGAAGATGGTTTTGATAAGAAAGATAAAAAGAAAGACGAAGATTTATAATTAAACTCCTGTAATGCTTTTATTTACAGGGTTTGCGAAATGGATATTTTCTTTATCGAAACCTTCTTTGATTTTCAGGTTAATTAATTCTCTTTCGTTTAGGTATTCGAGGGCGTCTGCATTTTTATGAAAATAGACTACCTCAAGAATCAAGCCGTTGTTTGAAAATTCAAAGAAATTAACTCTTTCTAGTTCTACCTTTTCACTATCTAAAACAGCCTGTGTGATTATTTCTTTAGCTGTTTTTAGTTTTTCTACAGAAATATCATAGGCAAGACCGATGCTAAACATAACCCGGCGACGTTCCATTTTTTTTAAGTTCTGTATTTTAGAGCTTATAAGTTCTTTATTACCTATAACTAATTCTTCACCCTGTAAAGTCTGAATTCGAGTGCTTTTTAAGCCTATACGTTTAACTACTCCAGTATATTTATCGACGATAATCGTGTCACCAACAGCGAAAGGTTTATCAAAATAAATAGAGAAGGAACTAAATAAATCTCCGAGTATATTCTGAACGGCAAGAGCGATAGCGATGCCACCTATGCCAAGGCTCGCAGTGAGAGATGAGATATTTACTCCTAGGTTCGCAAGTAAGAAAAGTAAGCCAGTAATCCATAAAATTATTTTAATTAGCAAGGTGAAACCATCAAATACAGTCCTATCCTCTTCACTTACCTTATCTAAATTAAAAAGCTTTTTAAGTAGATACAGAGAGAGGCTATTTAATGAATTAATAACCTGTAAAATTATTATTCCTATTAGTAAACCGTCTAGGACTCTCTCTAAGTGGGTACTGAGAACTAAAGTTTTTATGGCAAAATAAAAACTCAAGAAATCATAAAAACGAGGATGAATATTAGCTAAAACATCTATAAAATAATTATCAATTTTTATTTTAGTTTTATTCGTAATAGACTCTAGCCTCTGAATGAGGCGGATGATTATTTGCTTCAGAAATAATTTAAAAATAAAAAATAATAATATGGCAAGTGAAATATTCTGGAGGCTATTTCCTAAAAATTCGCTTGAGAACAGGTCAAGTATTAGCTTTTCATCGAGTACCATCTTTAGTTTTATTTTAGCACCGCGTGCATGTCATAATCAGGACATGCACATCATAGTCTACGGAATAGGATCAGTCGGTGGCTTTTACTCGAGTTTAATAGCTAATGCTATTTCTCTCGGAGCACCTCATCGATTGAGTTTAATTGCTAGGCCTAGGACGGTAGAGGCGATAAATGAAAATGGTTACATTGAGCTGAGAACTGTTATTACTGGTGGTGACACTTCTAGTTTAAAAGTAGATAAGAAATATTTTGATTTAGCTACATCATATGCTGAACTCGATGTTAATCCTGAAGAAGAGAAGCTCGTAATGCTTTGTGTTAAATCTAAGGATAGTGTTCATTGTGCTGAGGATATTAAAACTAAGTTCGATAATAAAACGGTAGTACTTTCTGTGCAGAATGGAGTTAGTAATGAAGAGAGGGTCGAATCTGTTCTAGGTGAGGGTTCCGTGCTTGGTTGTTTAACTAATGTCGCTTCTGAAACGGTAGAACCTGGAATCTATATGCAGATATATAATCCAGTAAATTTATATCGTTTGCAATTCGGTGAACTCAGAACTGAACAGTCTTCTGGTCGTGTTGAGAAAATTCACCGAGTGCTTGTTGATATGGGATTGACGGCTAAAACTTCTAACGAAATCATTAAAGATCAGTGGTCTAAGCTAGTATGGAACTCTGCTTTTAATCCTTTAAGTGCTTTATATAGAGCTGATTTGGGTGGTATTACGAGTCATCCACAAGCTAGAGAGGAGGCTTTAGGGATTATGAATGAGACGACTAGAGTTGCTAATGCACTTGGAATAGCTCTGGATATGGATCTGCCGAATAAGCATTGGGAACTTACGAACAGAAAAGAATGGGCGAGTTTTAGAACTTCTATGCTGCAAGATTTAGAAGCAGGTAAAGATATTGAGATAGATGAGCTTTTAGGTTTGATTGTAGAAAAGGGTTTAGAAGTAGGAGTCCCAACTCCTTATGCTCAAAGGGTTTTTGATGCTTTAAGTAAAAGTCTAATTATTTTTCTACTGTTTTTAAGTAGTTTTTTGGCTGGTGTTTTTCAGGATCTTAAAGCTACAGAAGTTCCTGCTAGTGTTAAGTCTGCGATACAGAAACTCTATCCTGAAGCTAAATTCAGATATGATGGGATTTTAGAGACCAAAAATAAACAGTGGCTGTTACTGATTAATCCTAAGGACGACGAAAACGCAGGAATTGAAGATTGGGAGCAGTCCCCTGACGGTGACTTGCTTTTTGGTAATTCTTATATCTATACACCAATTGAAAATAATACTATTAAGGGTTATAGCGAATACGCTCCTCTAATTAAAGATAGAATTTTATCTTTTATTATTCCTTCAGACTTTCTTGTCCCTAAAGGCTTTTCCTTGCCACGTGATTTAGGTGTGCTTTCTGATGAGTTGCCTATACCTTTACGTAATAGTCAGTTATCTACAGTTAAGGAGTTAGAACTTAAGACTCTCCTTGCGGCTCAAAGAGTTAAGGAAATTCGTTTTTTGGCTTATAGTAGTTTAGATAATGGTTTTGCATTAATTAAGCTTGCCAAAAATACTGAAAATTCTACTAGTGTTGAGGAGTTGAAGGCTGATAAGGATTTGGTTTGGATAAGTAAAATTAATAAGACTAAAAAAAATATACTTTTAGCAGATTACAGTACTGCCAAAATTTATGAATTAGATTTAGATTTCAAAGCAGATAGCTTTAAGTTTAAAGAATTAGCTGACTTGAAGCCGTTTGTGCATGAAAATGGTCTGCTAGACTTCGATTTAGAGCATAAGACTATTTATGCTTTAAGTCAAAAGGATTCTAAAATTTATGCGATAAATACTAGTAATAAAAAAATTATTAGTGAAATACAGCTATCAAACCTAGTTACTGAGATGGAACCTTTTGATTTTTCGAGTAATACCGCGAAATTATTAGTGGTGAATTCTCGTGGAGCGAATGAAATTAGTTTTATAGACACTAGTAACTATCAGGTTGCACAGATTTTAAAGTATAAAAAAGGTGATGAGCAGAATATTATTTTTGATTTTGTTATTAATAAAGATCTCTTAGTGACTGCAAGTGAGCATATTAAAGATGAAAATATTAAGGGTAAAGTAAATGTTTATAGTTCTATCAGTAAAGAATTAATGCAAAGCTATGATTTAGACTATATTCCACAAAAAGTCTCTTTTATAGATGATGGCAGGATGATCTTAATTCTAGGTTTTAATAAAGCTAAAGAAAGCTTCCTAACGAAAATAGATCTTAAGACGAAGGAAGTCTTATTGCAAAAATCTTTAGGAGCTGATGTCTTGTCTGCAAGGACTTTTGCTTTTAATAGAGATGAAAGTTTATTGCTGATCTCAAGTCTCGAGAGTAAATTAATTACTGTAATTGATTTGAAAAATCTTGAGCTACTTAAAAAAATAGAGACAGAAACTGTTTACGATAAATTAATAGCTCTTTAGAAGTATGAAATTATGAATATTGGCGATAAAACTTTAAGAGCAAGAAGCGTTTATATTCATTTACCTTTCTGTAAAAGCATATGTCCATATTGTGATTTTGCTTCTTATGCTAATAAAAGTGCTGAGATGAAAGCCGCTTATTTAGCGGCTTTAAAAACTGAGATCAGAGCTGTAGGTGACTTGTTAGGAAATATTTTTTGCAATGGGGGCGCAGAATCTGCAAGTAAATTTACTATAGATACAGTATTTTTTGGTGGTGGTACACCGAGTATTCATTCAGCAAGTGAGATAGAGGGAATATTAAGCGTACTTAAAGAATATTTAGTTTTCAGTGATGATGCAGAAATCACTCTAGAAGCGAATCCTGGGACTGTTGATTTAGAGAAGCTCCAGGCTTTTAAGGATATTGGTATAAATAGGTTAAGTATCGGAGCTCAGACGTTTAACCAGGGTATTTTAAGTAAACTTGCCCGAGGACATACAGTGGAAGAGACTTTTGAGATTATTGATTTGATTAAAAAAGTTAATTTTAAGTCTTGGAGCTTTGATCTGATTTATGGTTTACCGCATCAAAGCCTTGATGATTGGAAATCCACATTAGAACTAGCTTTAGAGAAAGGGAGTCCACATCTTTCTGCTTATGCTCTGAGCATTGAGCCGATTACGCCCTTTGGTAGTATTTATGGTAGTTCTGAGCATCCAGATTTGGCTGGGGAAGAGGCTCTTGCTGAAATGTATGAAGTCTGCAATCAAATGCTTAAGGAGAAAGGCTTAAATCGTTATGAAGTTAGTAATTGGGCTAAAGATGGTCACGAATCTAGGCATAATTTATGTTATTGGAAGGCTGATGAATACTTAGCGTTTGGGCTTAGTGCCCATGGCTATTTAAGGGGTTATCGCTTTGCGCACACACGTAATATAGAGGAGTATATTCGTTTATTTACTCAGCCTGTAGATATAATCCAGAAGGCATTAGGGACTGGAACTATATATGAAGATTATAAGTTTATCGGTAAAAAAGAAGCTTTAGAAGAGGAGATTATGCTTGGGCTTCGCCTGAGTACTGGTCTTGAGAAGCGTAATGAGATTTTAAATTTATTAAATAGAGAGAAAATAAATACCTTAATTAGCGAGGGGTTTATTCTTGAATATCCAGATAGATTCACGCTTAGTGAGAAGGGTTATTTTTTAAGTAATGGTGTGATTTCTTATATACTTGCAGGGTGATAAGATTAGCTACTGTAAAGGTTCAGATCTGTCTTTGAAGTTGTTGCATTACATAAAATTACTCAGTTCTTTTAAATTGACCCTATTTATATTAGTGTCCTTAATGTTGCTTATTTTTTTCGGGACTCTTTACCAGGCAGAACACGGTCTCTATTTGGCTCAGAAGAAATTTTTTGATTCGTTAATTATCGTAGATGGTTTTCTTGTCTTACCAGGTGTAGTTTTGATTATGTGGCTAGCTTTTATTAATCTAACAGCGTTCCTTATATTTAAATTTAATTACAGTTGGTCTAAGCTCGGTTTATTTATTAGTCATCTAGGCTTGGTGACTCTGCTTCTAGGCGGTTTTTACACGCTTTATTACAGTAAAGAATCTTTGATCACTGTAAGGGAAGGTGAGCAGACGAATAAGGCTGCTGATTATTATAAGTGGCAGGTCCGTATCCTGGAAAAGTCTTCAGAGATTATTATTCCATTTGAAATAGATTCTAAAAATTTATCAGATAGTGTTAAAGCTTCTTTTCAGAAAGCTTTACCTACTCTTAGATTTGAGAAATTTTACCCACATGGTCAAGTTTTTGAAACACCCTTTGCGGGGACTATCGCGAAGGAATTACCTTTAGCTAAAGACTTTGAACAGAATCAGCCACTATTAATATTTACTGATATTCAAAGTAAGGAGAAAGTTTATTTAGATGACTTTAATTATAAGGTTTTAACCAGTAAAAACAGTGATGGTACTTTAAATCAAATGATTCTAGAGAGAGTAGTTTCAGAATTACCTATCTCTATTAGGCTTGAAGATGTAAGAAGGGATCTGCATCCTAATACTCAGGTGGCTAAGGCTTATGCTAGTACGATTAGTGTTTTAGATGAAGGTTCTAAACTGTCTCGAAAGGTGGAAATATCTATGAATAAGCCTTTTAGGTATAAGGACTATACTTTCTTCCAGTCGAGTTATGGCATAGACTCTGATGGACAAGAGTTTTCATCTTTTGCTGTAGTGAAAAATGCTGGTAGATTAGTTCCTTACATAGCTAGCTTTTTAACCACTTTAGGTTTAGTTATTCATTTTATTATGCAGTTTTTAAAATTCTCTAGGCATAGATCTTCAGGAGGAATAGCATGAGAGAGACCGCTCTAAAACTCCATTCTCTGCGTTTTTATTTCTTAGTATTAGTAATCTTACTGTCTTTCAGTGTGGTTTCAGCAGATGAGCCTAATTTAGAAAAGATAAAAGGTCTCTCTAAGCCATTTTCAGAGCTTTTAATTTTAGATCAAGGGCGATATAAGCCTCTTGATAGCTATGCTAAAACTAAACTTTTACAGTTTTCCGGGAAAACCTCTATTAAATTAAATCTCAGTGAAAATAAAACTCGTGCGGGTGAATCCCCTGCTTCTAAGCCTGTTAATAAAACTGAAAAAATCACCTATGTGGAGTGGTTCACAGCAGCAGTGTTTGAGCCAGATTTGATCTATTCAGCTAAGCTTTTTCTGATTAATAACCCAGAAGTTTTAACTGCGATTAATGTAGCTGTAGATTCGCATCGCCGTTATAGCTATGATGAATTGCGTGAGAGTATTTCTACTTTAAATCAGCTTGCTGCTCAAGCGGAGAGTAAGCCAGAGGAGAAAAGATCTTTAGTAGAGAAGGAGCTTATTAGAGTTTCTAATAATTTTCATGAATTTACTCAGATAGCCAGTAGCTTCAGCTTATTTCAGAGAAAGCCTATGCTAGCTGATTTGGCTAAACCTGAATTATTAATAGCCTTAGGAATTAATGAGGGTGATGAAAATGCAGAGATTAGTTTATTTAATATTGTGGGTAAAGCCTCAGAGCTAGAGCAGATTATTAATTCTGCATCTGCTTTAAAACCTGATGCAGTTAAGCTAGGCTTCGTACTTTATTCATGGATAGAGAGTTATAGAGAGTATTTAAATATTTTCAGAAGAGAAGAAGTCACAGCTATCTTAGTAAATCCGCTACCTAAGGACACTGCTGTGGATCAAGAAGGGCGTTTAGAGTTTATAAATCCTTGGACTTATTTTTATGAAATTCAGTCACATCTTGGGCGTGTAGCCAAACGAACAAGTTCAAGGCTGAGGAGGACGAATGACCGCAGTGTACTGGGTGTACATGAGGATCATGAGGACGACGAAAACGCAGAAATTGGAGTTTCGCTACACGCCCATCCTGATGAGCTCAAGGTATTAGCGAATGCTAGTAAATTAGATTCATTGAGATATTGTCAGAAATTACAGCAGGCTTATGATACTGCTGATCTTAAGGTGTTTAAAGAATCGGTGAAAACTTTAAATGATCTGAGTTTCACCTATATAAAGTCTTTAAATAAATCGCAGCCAAAGCTAAGCCTAGAGCTGCTTTACAATAGAGTAAATCCTCTTGGAAGCGCACAGCTTTTTTATTTACTCTCTCTTTTAGTTTTAGTGTTTAGGTCTGTGACACTTTATGGGAGAAAATCTTCGAGCACAAGCAAAAGCTTTTTAAAAACTATTTCTAAAAGTTATGATGCTGGAAAGATTGCTGCTATATTCTTTTTAATAGGCTTTGCACTTCATGCTGCTGCTATTACGCTGAGAATTTTTATTCTAGAGCGAGCGCCAGTTAGTAATCTCTATGAGACTTTTGTCTTTGTTGCTTTTGTGACTGCTTTACTCGGATTAATTTTAAAATTCATTACGAAGGAAAAAGAGATCAGCACTTTCTTGGGGAGCTTATCTGCCTTCGCTCTTCTGTTAATCGCTTCTAAATTCGTTACGGATGGCGATAGCATGAAGGTTTTAATCGCTGTTTTAGATTCTAATTTTTGGTTAAGTACCCATGTTATAGCGGAAATGATAGGTTATGCTGGAGTATCTTTAGCTGGTTTAATTGGGCATGTCTATCTAATTAAGTATTTAATAAGGCAGCGCCGCCTTTCCCTTAATGAGACCATTTCCGCAGACGAGCCTTATCATGATTTTATGACTTCCGTTCAATCACATCAGTCTCTTATTTCAGAGATAGATCTAAAGTTTTTAAATAAGATTATTTTAGGGATGATAGGATTCGGTCTCTGTTTTACTTTCCTTGGTACTATGCTCGGTGGCATATGGGCAGATCAATCCTGGGGACGCTTCTGGGGCTGGGACCCTAAGGAAAATGGAGCTTTATTAATTATTTTATGGACGGCGATTACCCTGCACGCGAGGTTAGCAGGCTACATTAAAGATTTTGGTGTGGCTATCTTTGCCATTATCGGAACTATGGTGGTCATGCTGTCTTGGTTCGGTGTGAATTTACTTGGTGTAGGTTTACATTCCTATGGTTTTACTGAAGGCTTGATGATTAATCTTTTAAGTTACTTTTTTATAGAGTTTGTTTTTATTTTTGTGGTGATTTTTCTGCAGAGGCGTTTTTTAAATAGAATCAAGAGCTAAAATTTTAGCTTTCTTAGTATAATAAAGATATTCTATATTTACTCATTAACTGATTCTTAAGGTGTGTGTGTAATGTTAATGGAAGTAAAAAGGCTAAGTATAAAATGGCAGGCATTGAGAGTTCTGGTTATAATAATCCATACGCTTTAGTGGCTTTGAAGACTACTACTAAAACTCCTGGTGTCGCTCCTGTTGCGGATGAAGCACCTAATACCGAGGCAGTAGATTCTGGTGATACTGTTGTTATAAATTCTGCTAATTTAGAGACCTCTGCATTTAAAAATGCATCTAATTTAAAAGAAATATTATTTGCTAATACCAAAATTGATTTAGCTGGTCTACGACAAGAAGCAGCTTCTGCTGATCCAGAGATAAGCTCGCAGGCTAATAAGACTCTTAAAAGTATTCAAACTCAATATAGTGGTTATTATGAGCAATATAAGGATGCTGATGGTTTTATTTATGTTGCTGGTCGTGGAATGGAGCCTTATTCAAATGATGGGGTGAAATACCCTAAGCAAGAGGAAGTTCAGGAGCTTGCGGATAAAGAATTAACACAATATTTATTAGTCTCTCAAATTATGTCTGCTGATAATGTATTAAAGGCTATGCAGGCTACAGGTAAGCCACTGACAGAAGAGCAGCAACAAAAAGTGGCAGATCTTTTAAAAGAAGAAGCTAAAAATATGAAGCCAGAAGAAGTGGCAAAGATTAAAGGACAGTTATCTGCTGCTTATACGAGTCTGATACCTGATTATCCTGAGCATGATGCTTTGAGAAAAAATATTTCGGCTTTGCTTAAAGATTTAAATAAATTTCCGACTGATTCGGTTACTAGGACTTGGCTTTCTGTTGTAAATAATGGAGAGAGTACATTTTCTGAACTTGAACGTTCTGAAAAACAATTAAAAGATTATGAGTCACCACTTAAATCACGTCTTGTTCGTCCAGAAGAAGAATTGCAATTAGTCTAAAAGAGACAGCTGCACGATGTGCAGCTGTCTCTAAAATTCTTCTCTCCCTCCCCCCTACAGCTTTTGCATAGTGAAGAGCTGAACTCGGGGACCCACACTGCGTGTGGGGTGAAGCGAAGCACTATGCAAAAGCAGCCTATTGATAGTTACTAATCTGCGCCTTCTGTAAAGCCGCCGAATAATCTATAGAAATAGTTTTAAACTGAGTATAAGTATCTAAAGCAGCATAGCCTCCTTCACGAGAGCCATTGCCAGTCTGTTTCCAGCCACCAAAGAAGCTCGCTCCACCACACTCCGCTCCAATAGTTGGTGCATTAAGGTATACCAGACCAGATTCAAATCTGTGTAAGGCTTTCATGCCAAGATTTATATTTTGAGTGTAAACGGCATTAGATAGACCATAATCTACATCATTTGCGATTTTTAGGGCTTCATCTAGAAATTTTTCTGGGTCTTTTTCATCTAATTCAAGTACAGAAAGTACTGGTCCGAATATTTCTGTTTTAGCCAGAGGGTTTGAGGCTGTGATTTTTAAAATGGTCGGAGCATAGTAATAACCACCGTTAGAACCGTCATCCAAGATTTTTCCACCACAAATTAGCTCCGCACCAGCATCTAGACCTTCTTGGACTAGTTTATCTATTTTTAGTAGCTGCTTATGGCTGATGATAGGAGCATAGTTATCAGCCCCTTTTTTATGGGCTTTATCATAAAAAGCTGAGATCTTTTCTGTTAAAGCAGGTAGTATTTCATGTCCCTTATGTTTATTTATAATCAGTCGACTAGTACTAGTACAGCGCTGGCCAGCAGTGCCATACGCTCCCCATACTAATCCTTCTATGACTAATTTAGAGTCTGCATCATCTAAAACCACGCAGCTGTTTTTACCACCTAGTTCTAAAGCACATTTTTTAAAAGACTTAGCTGCATTTTCGGCAATAAGCTGACCGATAGCGGTAGAGCCAGTAAAACTGACTATTTTAATTTCAGATCTAGCCATTAACTTACTAGAGACATCTGCTCCTCCTACAGCTAATTGAGCTACTCCGTCAGGTAAGCCGCAGTCATTAAGAACGTCAACTAAAATTTTAGCGCTTAAAGGTGCATTTTCAGATGGTTTTAGAATGAAAGTATTTCCTGAAATTAAACAAGGTGCTATTTTCCAGCTAGGTACAGCAGCAGGGAAATTCCAAGCTGTAATTAGCAAAGCCGGTCCTATAGGCTGTTTTATGGTATAGATGGATTTATTTGGCATTTCAGAATTTCCAACTATCCCATATAGTCTTCTTCCTTCGCCAGCAAAGAATTCTAGTGTGTCTATGACCTCTTGTATCTCTCCTTGAGCTTCTTCTAGCGATTTACCATTCTCTGAATGTAGTATCTTTGAGTAATGTTCTTTATGCTCAATGTAATTTTTGGCACATTTAAGTAGATATTTAGCTCTTTCTGGTGCTGGAATTTGAGACCAAGTTTTAAAAGCTTTGGCTGATTTATAAATCATTTTATCGATTTCAAAATCAGTAGATATAGTGTGCTCAGAGATAATTTCACTAAGGTTACGAGGGTTTTTATTGATTAGTAAGTTATCTTGGATTTCTGCTGTCATAGATACTTATTATCTCGTGAAGAAGCATTACTTAGCTAGTTTATTTATGAAAATGCGGGAAAGGCTATCGAGTATCGATCCTAACAGTATAATTTTATAGCTTCAGTAATGGTATCTAAGCCTTTCTGTATATTAGCTTCACTCATAGTTAAATCTGGGGCTAATCTGATGATATTGCCGTAAGCTCCGCAAGGCAAGACTAGGACTTGTTTAGAGTAAGCATATTCTTTAATCTTAGTAGTAATTTCACCTGAGGCGAACTCAAGACCTATCATTAAACCTAGACCTCTAACTTTAACTGGGCTGTGTACCTCAGTGTCGCTGAGTTTATGCGAATTAGAGCCAGGGAATTTATCCTCAAAGTATTTAAAAATATACTCAGAGCTTATCGAAACTCTGTCCATGACTTTATCTCGTTTAATTATTTCGATCATTTTTAAAGCAGCTCTGCAACAGATAGGGTTACCACCATAGGTACTACCATGTGATCCTGGAGGCATTTTATACATGAGTTCTTTTCTAGTCGCAAAAGCCCCTAATGGTAAGCCGCCTGAAAGTCCCTTCGCCATTAACTGAATATCAGG
>JBMOEX010000014.1:0-27458 GCA_049314535.1 Vampirovibriophyceae bacterium
ATGGCCGATAAGTCGGTTAGTAATTTGCTCGCGGCGGTTGAAGCTAGTCGAGGAAAAGCTTTTCATAGATTCCTTCACGCTTTAGGCATTAAACATGTAGGTTTAAATGTAGCTCAATTGATAGCTTCCTTAATCCCTAATTTATCTGAGCTTGAAAATGAAGTTTTAGTAAATAATGGACAAGAGCTTTTGAAATTAGATGGTCTTGGGGAGAAGATTCTAGCTTCTTTAATTCAGTTTTTTCAGTCTGAGATTTATGCTCAGATAAAAAAAGATTATTATGAACTTGGTTTGAATTTCACAGAAGTAACGCAACGTAAGCTCTCTGACAGATTTTCAGGGATGACTTTCGTTATCACGGGGACTCTGTCCGAGAGTAGATCTTATTTCGAGAAATTAATTAAGGATAATGGTGGTAAAACCAGTTCGAGTGTCTCTAAAAGCACATCTTATTTACTATGTGGTGATGAAGCCGGTTCTAAGTTAGAGAAGGCTAACTCACTAGGCGTGAAGGTTTTAGATGAGGGTGAATTTAGGCGGATGCTTGAATAGTCAAGACCGCTGTAATGTCTTAACTCATAGTCTGCTTTTTAAAAGCTTTCTTGTCTAAAACCTGTTTACGGAAACGAATATTTAGAGGAGTGATCTCGACTAACTCTTCATCATTGATATAAACCAAGGCATCCTCTAAGCCTATATCACGAGTGGATTTAAGCTGCACTAAAACATCTGCTCCAGCTGAACGCATGTTAGTAAGAGCTTTTTCCTTAGTAAGGTTAAGTTCTATATCTTGAGCACGATTCGCTTCGCCGACTATCATGCCTTTATAAACTTTAGTACCAGGTTTTATAAAGAAAACGCCCCTGTCTGAGAAATTTTCTAGTGAATAAGAGGTAGCCACGCCTTCTTCTAAATTAACTAATACGCCAGGTCTCACTTTATCTATGTCACCAGCATATTCTCTGTATTCTATAAATGAATGACTCATGATACCAGTACCTTTCGTTATTCTTACAAACTCAGTCGCAAAGCCGATTAAACCTCTAGTAGGGATCATAAATTTAAGTGTAGTTCTGCCGTGAAGAGTATTCATATAGCTCATTTCAGCTCTTCTTTTTCCGAGTCTCTCTATACAAGCACCAGAGAACTCATCTTCTACGTCTAAAATTAATTCTTCAAAAGGTTCATGTACTTTAGAGTTTACTATTTTTTGAATTACTCTTGGTTTGCCGACCTGAAACTCAAAGCCTTCACGTCTCATAGTTTCGATCAGTATACCTAAATGCAATTCACCTCTACCTGCGACTAAGAATGCATCAGTAGTGTCAGTAGCTGTTACACGCATCGCTACGTTAGTTTCTAATTCTTTTTCTAGTCTCGCTTTGACTTGCCTAGAAGTAACGAATTTACCTTCTTGACCAGCAAACGGACTTGAGTTTACTGAGAAAATCATTTCTAGAGTAGGCTCATCTACTTTTATCGCTGGAAGAGCATCTGTAAGAGTTGGTACACAGACCGTATCTCCGATATTACCTTCAACCATACCAGCTAACATAACTATCATTCCAGCTGAAGCTGTCTCTAATTCGACTTTCTCTAAACCATTAAAACCAAAAATCTTAGCGATTTTCTTTTTCATGATTTGCTTTTCACCATTTTCAATTTTGATAAGGTTTACTTGATCATTAACTTTCACGCTACCATTAAGAACTCTACCTACAAGCATTCTACCTAAATATTCATTTGAATCTAAGCTCACTGTTTGGAATAAGAATGGTGCTTCTATATCTCCAGCCGGTGCAGGTACTTCTTTAAGAATGGTCTCTAGAATGACTTCCATGCCAGCATCTTTATCTTCAAGGCTAGCTTTAGCCATCCCGTTTACCCCAGAAGCATAGATGATAGGGAATTCGATTTGACTATCATCAGCACCTAGATCTATAAATAATTCTAGAACTTCATCTATAACTCTTGCTGGATCAGCATTTAATTTATCTATTTTGTTAATGACGAGAATAGGCTTTAGACCTTTCTCAAAAGCTTTCTTTAAAACGAATCTAGTTTGAGGCATTGGTCCCTCAAAAGCATCTACCAGTAAAAGACAGCCCTGAACCATACCTAGAACCCTTTCTACTTCACCACCGAAGTCCGAGTGACCTGGTGTGTCTACGATATTTACTGTTTTATCACCGAATTTTACGGAAGTATTTTTACTAAATATAGTAATTCCACGTTCTTTTTCTAAAGGATTACTGTCCATGACACAGATTACTCTTTCTTTATGATCTGCAAAGCAGTTGGTTTGATCTAAGATTGCATCTAGAAGAGTGGTTTTACCGTGGTCAACGTGAGCTATGATAGCGATATTGCGTATGTTAGTGATATTGGTAGACATGTCAAGGAATAAATGTATCACGATTTGTGAGGCTTTATCCTAGTATCTAGGTTTTTGTTAAGTAAATTTAAGTTAAACTTTAAATTCCAGTACTAACTTTATTCTCTCTGAGCTCTTTCCCTAGTATTTTCATTAAGTATATTAATGGCACTGTGGGCATTTTCTATAATGGATCCAGAGATTTCTTGACTTGAATCTTTATCTTTACCTAAGTCATCAGTTTTCTTTTGGGAGCTATTTGTCTCGCTGCGAATTTCTTCTTCGACTTTTTCTGGATCAAGAATTTCGTTTTGCACACCATTAACAACTTCAACAACGGAATTGCTGCCTTCGAGTAAATTTAACTCTTGAGTTTTCTCGTCTAATTTTCCTGTTAGATGAGATATAGCTGCATCTAGCTTGCTATTATCTGTTTCTAAGGAACCTTTAAGCACAAGATTAGGCTCTTTAGCAAAAGTTTCTTTAATATCAGCTGTATATTGAGGATTTTTTATTTCATTTTCTTGCCCCAATATTGTCATGGTAATTTCGTCTCGAAGTACAGATCTATTTACATTTTGCCCAGTATTTTCTTGGTAAATAACTTGAGTTTTATCTGTTAAAGAGTCTATGCTGCCAGATGCTGAATCTATTTTTGAACTTTCTAAGTCGTCAATGCTCGCTCTTAACTCACTGATTTTACCTCTGGTTATATTTTTTTGACTATCTGCTTGTTGAGTTGCTTCTGTTTTTAATCCATCAACTGCTGATTTTACCCCTGCGTTTTTATCTAGTCCAATATCTTTTTTGTTATTAATTTCCATCTATTTTTTTCCGCAGATTCTCTGGATCACAGTATATGAAATTCTTATTAAGTTTTAATTAATAATCTGTGCGGAAAATGAAAATTGCTATACTTACATAAATAAGGTGCAGGTTTAAATTTTCAGTATGACATCGAAATATTATTTTTCCATTTTTCTATTTTTTTTACTAAACACAGCTTGCTCAAATCTTGCTGTTAACGAAATGACGAAATATGATACTCGGCACTTAGCGAAGGGAGTTATTTCTTATAAAGTTTCTAATACTTGGGTTAAAGAAGCAGTTTCTAACTCTATGCGCCTAGAGCAGTATAAGATAGCTGATAATTCTAATCTTTCAGTTTCGTTTTTACCAGGTAATGCTGGTGGTTTGGATGCGAATATAGAGCGTTGGAAAAATCAGTTTTCTCAGGATGCGGCATTTAAGATTTTAGAAAATACTCAGTTTAATTATCGTTCTATTCCTGTAACTAAACTGTATTTAAATGGTAATTATTTAGAATCTAAGGACCCATTTAATCCATCTGCTCAAAAGCTTTTACGTGAAAACTGGGCTGCTTATATTATCGTGGCTGAAACAGAGACCGGCACCTGGTTTTTTAAGGCATTAGGACCATCTCAAGAGCTTAAGCTAGAGGAGAATAATTTAGATGATTTCATGAGAAGCTTCGCTATTAAAAGAGAAACTAGTGAGCATTAAATGATTTTTTAATTTCGCTACCTATTTATTTCATAACTATTGAGATTTTATACCTATGACTATTGATTTTATTATTCTGATTTTTTCTTTTGTATCCATAATTTTGTCGATTTATGTTTTGGTGGAATTGTCCAGATTTTCTAAGGGCTTTTCTTTTAATCATCAGCAGCTTTCGTTATTTCAAGAGGGATTAGAAAATCGTTTTAGATCCTTGGATAGCGGTAGTCGCCAAGATTTTCAATCTTTGAAATCTACCCTTGAATCACGTTTAATGGCGATGCAAGAGGATAACAATTTAAAGCTTGAACAAATGAGATTGACTGTTGATGAGCGTTTGCAGGGTACTTTAGATAAACGCCTAGGGGAATCATTTAAGCGAGTTGATGAGCGATTAGAGCAGGTTTATAAGGGCTTAGGTGAAATGCAGAATCTTGCTGTCGGAGTCGGTGACTTAAAGCGCTTATTAAATAATGTAAAAACTCGTGGTACTTGGGGTGAAATACAGCTAGGTAGCTTGCTTGAGCAGATTTTGGCTCCAGAGCAGTTTGATAAAAATGTGAAAGTTAGACCTAAATCTACTGAAATTGTAGATTTTGCGATTAAGTTTCCAGGTCAAGGGGATAGTCCAGAACCATTATGGCTGCCTGTAGATGCTAAGTTTCCCCAAGAAGATTATTTGAGATTAATAGAAGCAGGTGAGCAGGGGGATTTGATAGCTTCTGATAAAGCTTTAAAGCAACTAGAAACTAGGATTAAAGCTGAGGCTAGGTCTATCCGCGACAAATATATTCATCCGCCACACACCACTGATTTTGCTATTCTTTTTTTGCCGATTGAAGGTTTATATGCTGAAGTAGCTCGTAGACCGGAGTTGCTTGAAACTTTACAGCGTGATCATCGTGTAATTGTGGCTGGACCTTCTGTTTTAGCAGCTTTGTTAAATAGTTTGCAGATGGGTTTTAGAACTCTTGCCATACAGAAGCACTCTAGTGAAGTTTGGAAGCTTTTAGCGAGCATTAAGAAGGAGTTTTTTAATTTTGTTGTTCTTTTAGAGAAAACAGAAAAGAAGTTAGATGAAGCTAGCCAGTCCATTAAAGATGTCAGTGATAAAAGTTTGCGGATTGGTACTAAATTAAAGCGAGTTGATCTTCCTCAGAGTGAATCAGTAGACTTAGAGCCTCAAGAAGTTTAATCTCACCAACCTTAATTCTCTTTTCATATTTAAAGAGTTGTTCAGATAATTTTTCTAATCTACTTAACTGGATGTTTTTAGAATTCAGCTTCAAGTGATATACTCTGCCTGATTTAATCCCAAGCTTTGCTGCTATTTGATCATTGTTGAATTTATTGATTTCAAGTAGCTTTATACCTTGATATAAGTTTAATTGATTATGCAGTAAACCAATGATGCCTAGATTGTTTTTCTGTTCAGGATCCGCTTTGATTTTTCTTAACTCCTGAATGGCTTCATCTTTTTTGCCCAATATTAAAACCTCAGCGAAACTAAATAAATCATATTTAGGCAGAGAATATTTTTTCAGTAAATTAAAATCTATTTTATCGAAAGACTGCGACAAGGTTTCTAATGTTTGAAATATTTCTGAAACATTCTCTGCGCCAAGATATTTAACAAACTGTTCTAAGTCTTTATCCAGAATTTTAACTTCGGGGCGTGTTTTAATTAATTTCTTTATGTAAATTAAGCAAGGCTCTAGGTCCCAGCTTTTAAATTTGTTTAATTCTATTTGATTGCAGTTATCAATCTTTTTCAACTCTTTAACGAATTTCAATGTCCCCTTGATACTGTCACTTGTAAATATCACCAAGCTCTCTTGCTGAGTGTTTTTGATGATATTTAAGCAAAATTCAATTAGCTTTTCGTCATCTTTATTTTTAGCAGGCTGCTCGTGGTCCTCTTCTTTATCTTTTTGCTTTAATAGATAGAAATCTTTAATAAGGTAAGCCTTTTTAGTGATGTCATTGCTGAAATTGAAAAGGCTCTGAGGACTATTTAGAAGATTAATTAGTTCAGAGATACTGGGACTCTCTACGCTTTTCAGTTCGCTTAAGCTGCAACCAAAGCCACAAATTAGCTCCTCTAGCTGAATTTGCTTTTTAAATTCATCATCTCCAGATAGGAGTACAAGCATATTTTTAGCCTATCATTTTTGATATAGATACAGGCTTAAATAAATTTGCTCTTTTATTTCTCGTCTCCTCTTTTGGTCCAGAAGCTTCTTTGAGATTGCTTTCTGATCTAAGATTAGCTTCTCTTTCATCTTCTTCTCCAAGGTCAAATCTTTGCTGAGGGAATGGATTGATTTTTTTTGTAAATATCGGGACAGTAGTATCTCGTTCTTTTCTTCCTTGTTCTATTGCAGACTTTAATAATGTTGGCTGCCTTAGGTCGTCTCTTAACCTCGTAACTATAATTTCTCTTACTTTATTTAATTTAATTTTCTTACTAGGGTTTGCTGACATTTTTTCTCCTTGATGCGTAAAGGCATTAATCCTGCTTTCACTTCCATTACCTAGGCTGATATTAAGCCTAAAACTTTAAAAAATGGTTAAGAGCTTAGCGTAAAGCTAAAATTTTAGTATTTTTTTCTCTTCCATCTCAGAAAAGCCATAAATACTTTGCTATCATATTAATTCGTTGTTTTTACGGCTAATGGTCGTAACTAATCTACGCTCAAGAATAATCATGGCCCTAAAGAAAAAAAATCCAAGAACACCAGGCACAAGAGGTTGTATTACTCTTGATAGGCAAGATATAACCAAGTCTAAGCCTGAAAAAGCCTTGTTGTCTAAGTTGAAAAAATCTACTGGTCGTAATAACGCTGGTAAGATCACTTGCAGGCATAAGGGCGGCGGAGTTAAGAAGAAATATAGAGTTATTGATTGGAAGAGAGAAAAGTTTGGTGTGCCAGCTACTGTCAAGGCTATAGAGTATGATCCAAACAGAAATGTGCATTTAGCTCTTTTGTTTTATAAAGATGGAGATAAGCGTTATATTCTTGCTCCGAAAGGTTTGACTATCGGTTCATCGGTTGAATCTGGTCCAGCTTCTGAGATTGCCGTTGGTAACGCTCTTCCTTTAAGAGATATTCCTCAAGGTACTAATATTCATAATATCGAACTTACTAAAGGTAAGGGAGCGCAGATGGTTAGAACGGCAGGTTCTTCTGCTATGCTTTCTGCTAAGGATGGCGACTATGCGATTCTGAAGCTGCCTTCAGGTGAGCTTAGAAGAGTTCATATGGACTGTATCGCTACTATTGGCGAACTTGGTAACGCTGATCAGAAAAACACTGTTATCGGTAAGGCTGGTATTAACAGGCTTAAAGGTATCAGACCTACGGTTAGAGGTTCTGCGATGAACCCAGTGGATCACCCTCATGGTGGTGGTGAAGGTAAGTGTCCTATTGGTGGTATTCCTAAGACATTCACTGGTAAGAGAGTTGGTCGTAAGACTAGAAAAGATAAAAAACTTTCTGCTAAATACATCATTACAAATAGAAAAGGTAAGAAGGTTTCGGCTCTCTAATTTATAAAGGTTTAGTATATGTCACGTTCAACAAAAAAAGGTCCTTATATACATCACTCTCTTAAGAAGAAAGTAGATGCATCTAAGCTTAAAGGCGATAAGAAGGTTATTAAGACTTGGAAGAGAGCTTCCATGATACTCCCTGATATGGTGGGTCTTACTATCGCTGTTTATAATGGTCAGAAGTTTATCCCTGTGTATTGCTCAGAGTCTATGGTTGGGCATCGTTTAGGTGAGTTTTCTTTGACTAGAACATTTAGAGGGCATGCAGGGGCGAAGAAGGCAAAAGTTGGCAGATAATGACAGAGAAAAATATAATTACAGCTAGACTTGGATTTATCAGACAAACAGCGAGAAAGCTGCGTAGAACTGTTAATCTTATTAGAAAAATGAAAGCGGGCGAGGCTCGTGAAGCACTTAGCTTCATGTCTTATGCTGCTGCTGATCCCGTGAAAAAGCTTTTATTGAGTGCAATGGCTAATGCCAAGGCGAATCATGGAGTTGAGAATCCTGATGACTTATATATTTCTCAATTCTTGGTAGATGACAAGTCTATTTTAAAAAGATTTAGAGCGAGATCGAAAGGAAGAGCTTTCTCTATTTATAAGAGATGTTCTCAGATGAATGTTGTATTGAGCGATTTAAAACCAGCTGAATATGCTGCTCACGTGTGGGATGTTTCTCCGCGTAATAAGAAAAATAGAAACAAAGAGGAGTCTAATAAATAATGGGACAAAAAGTACCACCACGTGCAAATAGGCTTGGAATAACTGAAACTGCGGATTCGATTACTTTCGTTGATTTCAGAGCTGGTCAATTTGCAGCTGTTCTCCAAGAGGATACTCTTATACGTAAGTATATTAAGAAAAAACTTAAGAATGCGGGTATTAGTAAAGTAATTCTTCAAAGAAAACCTGGGCAGCTTCAAGTAAATATCATCACTGCAAGACCGGGTCTTGTTTTTGGTAAAGCTAATGAAGGTTTAGATGCTTTGAGATCAGAGCTACAGTCTTTAATTAATAGACCAGATGTGGTTTTACAAGTTAATCTTTTTGAAGTTAACAAGATTGATATTGATGCTCAGTTAATTGCTGAGAGTATTGGACAGCAGCTTGAGAGACGTATCGCATTTAGAAGAGCTGTTAAGCAGTCTATTCAAAGAGCGATGAGAGCTGGTGCTGTTGGTATTAAGATTGAAGTTTCTGGAAGACTTGGCGGTATTGAGATCGCTAGATCAGAAAGAGCTCAAGAAGGAAGCGTTCCTTGTCATACTTTTAGAGCTAATATTGATTATGGTTTTTCAGTGTCTTTGACGACTTATGGAAATATTGGTATCAAAGTTTGGGTTAATAAAGGTATTTTAAGACCAGGCGAGAAAGCGAAGCTTAATATTAAAGCAGCTGCTGGAGGCAATATGGGAGGAGCGAATTCTAATGCTACAGCCTAAGAGAACTAAGTATAGAAAACAGCAAAGAGGTCGTATGACTGGTAAAGAAACTCGTGGTGCTTCTGTGAGTTTCGGTGAAGTTGCTCTTCAAGCACTTGAGCCAAAGTGGATTAATTCTAGACAGATTGAAGCTGCTAGGCGTGCTCTTACTCGTCATATTAAGAGGGGTGGGCGTATTTGGATCAGAGTGTTCCCTGATAAGCCTGTTACTCAAAGACCTGCTGAAACAAGGATGGGTGCTGGTAAGGGTAGTCCAGAGTTTTGGGTAGCTGTTATTAAGCCAGGTAGAATCTTATTTGAGATTGCTGGTGTTGATATTGCTTTAGCAAAGAGAGCTTTGGAGCTTGCTGCTTCTAAGTTTCCTTGTAAATGCAAGGTAATTGTTAAGGAAGGTTTACAATCATGATTCTTAAAGCAAAGAAACTAATTGAAATGACAGTCGAAGAGCTAAACGTAGAGCTTAATTCTCTTTACACTAATTTATTTGATGTGAAGATGGCTCTTCATTCAAGAAAACTAGAAAATATCTCTTCTTTAAGAGAGCTAAAGAAGTCTATAGCTAGAATAAAAACTATATTAAAGCAAAAGGAAGCGAACGCTAATGCCTAAGAGAACCTTAATCGGAGTTGTAAAGAGTGCTAAATGTGATAAGACCATAAGTGTCCTTGTTACTAGCAGAAAGAAACACAAGAGATATCATAAAATTATTAATACCTCTAAAACTTTTGTGGCTCATGACGAAGAAAACACTGCAACAGAGGGTGATAAAGTTACTATCGAAGAATCTCGTCCTATTTCTAGAACTAAGAAGTGGACTCTATTGAATATTCTTCAGAAGGCAATTTAAGGATATAGAGAAATGTTACAACAAGAAAGTGAATTAATAGTTGCAGACAATACTGGTGCTAAAAGAGTAAGGATCATAAGAGTTCTTAAATCTAATGGCATGGTAGCTGAATTAGGCGATATTTTCGTTGCTACTGTTAAGGATGCTACTCCTAATATGGCTGTTAAGAAGTCTGCTATTGTACGTGGCGTTGTTGCTCGTATGAGAAAGCGTAAGAGAAGAAAAGATGGTAGTTGGATTCAGTTTGATGATAATGCTTGTGTTCTTATCGATAAACAGAATAACCCAATAGGTTCTCGTGTTTTTGGTCCTATAGCAAGAGAGCTTAGAGAGCATGGATTTATGAAGATTGTATCCCTTGCGCCGGAGGTAGTGTAATGAATAATTCACCAAAGAAATTAAAAAGATATACTAAAGCAGCGATAAGACCTTTTGTTAAGAAAGGTTCTAAGCTTGTTCTTTCAAGAGCATTGAATAAAGTTGGTGCTTCTAATCCAAGAGTTAAATGCCATGTTAAGACTGGTGATGAGGTTGTTGTGATTAGCGGTTCTGATAAAGGTAAGATCACTAAAGTTCTTGAAGTATTTCAAGATGGAAAAATTCTCGTAGAGGGAGTTAATATTAAGATCAAGCACAAAAAAGCAGCAGGTCCTGGTAGCGAAGGTGAGATTATTAAATTAGAGACTCCTATATTTGCATCTAAGGTTATGGTATGGGATGAAAAATCTAAGAAGGCAACGAGAGTTGCTAAAAAAATCCAAGCAGATGGTGTAAAAGTAAGAGTTTCAAAAGTAAGCGGAGATAATTTAGACTAATGACTAGCAGTTTAAAAGAAAAATATAATACGGAGCTAAAGCAGGACCTTCAAAAGTCTCTTGGCTGTACAAATGTACATAAGATACCTAAACTTATCAAGATTGTTATCAATTTTGGTTTAGGTGAGTCTGGTTCTAATTCAAAGACGCTTGAAAAGGCGATCGAGGATTTAACTAATATTTCTGGTCAAAAGCCAATTATTACTCGTGCAAAGAAATCGATAGCAGGTTTTAAGCTTAGAGAAGATGTACCAGTTGGACTGAAAGTTACTCTTAGACAAGAGAAAATGTACAACTTTTTAAGTAAATTGGTTAACGTAGCGATGCCTAGAATTAGAGATTTTCAAGGTGTTTCTAGAAAGGCGTTTGATGGTAGAGGTAATTACTCTTTAGGAATTAAAGAGCAGATTATATTTCCAGAGATTAGGTACGATCAAGTTGATGCTATCAGAGGTATGGATATTATTATCTGTACTACGGCAGAGAATGACTCTGATGCATTAGAACTTTTAACTAAATTAGGAATGCCTTTCAAAAAGCAAGCAGGAGCAAAACAGTAATATCATGGCAAAAAAGTCTTGTATTCAAAAAACTAAAAAGAAAAAATCACTTATCGAAAAGTACGCTAAAAAGCGTGCTGAACTTAAAGATAAGATGTCTAATCCAAGTTTGGATTTAGAAGAAAGAATGACTCTTCAAGAGAAATTAGAGAATTTACCTTTGAATTCAGCTAAGATAAGACACAGAAATAGATGCTGGCTTACTGGCCGTCCTCGTGGTTATCACCGGGATCTTGGAATATGTCGTAACTCTCTAAGGGAGATGGCTCACCAAGGTTTAATCCCTGGATTAACGAAGGCTAGTTGGTAGTAGGAATTTAGAATATATGTCATTAAAAACAGAAATCAAAACTAATAAGAATAATAGAGTGACGAGTGATCCGTTAGCGGATTGCTTAACTAGAATTCGTAATGCTATCACTGTCAATAAGACAGCCGTCTTGGTGCCATACAGTAGATTGAAAGCTGAGCTTATTCAATTGCTTCAGACAGAGGGCTTTATTAAATCATATGAGATTATTAATAATGATAATCCAGCTATGAAGTCTATCGTCATTGAACTGAAGTATTATCAAGGTCAATCAGTTATTAAAGGTATCAAGAGAGTATCTAAGCCTGGTCTTAGAAAGTATGTTAAGTCTAAATATGTTCCAAGAGTATTAAATGGTCTTGGAATCTGTGTTTTGAGTACTAATATTGGTTTAGTTACTGATAGAAAGGCAAGAGCGGAGAAAGTAGGCGGCGAAATGCTTTGCCTAGTTTGGTAATAAAGGGATAACAGCATGTCAAGAATTGGAAAGAAAGAAATTATAATCCCAGAGAATGTTCAGTTAACGGTCAAGGAGACTGACATTGGAACATTTGTAAAAGTAGTTGGTCCTAAGGGCGAGCTTCAGAGAACTTTAAGATCTGATATTAAGGTAAGTGTTGAAGATAAAATAGTTAGGCTTTCTGTTGCAAAGCAGACTAAGCAATCTGCTGCATTATTTGGATTATACAGAACCCTTATCAACAACATGGTTGTTGGTGTTACGATTGGATTTACTAAGCGTTTAGAAATTCAAGGTATTGGTTATAAAGTTTTACAGCAGGGTGATAATCTTAATTTCCAGTTAGGAAAGTCTCATCCAGAGGTTTTTGAGCCACCACAAGGTATCAGTTTTAAAGTTGAAGGTAATGGTCTTGAGATTATTGTTGAAGGTTCTGATAAAGAATTAGTAGGGCAGGTAGCTGCAGTAATTAGATCATTAAGACCGGTAGAGGTTTATAAAGGTAAAGGCGTTAGATACAAGGGCGAGGTTGTTCGTAAGAAAGCTGGTAAGTCTGGTGGTAAATAACTGAGGTAATTTTATGGCTGTAGTTTCAAGAAATATACAAAGAAAAAAAAGACATTTTAGAGCGAGAAAGAAAATCGTCGGTACTGAACTTAGACCGAGATTGAGTGTCTTCAGATCTAATAAACATATATCGGCACAGGTCATCATTGACGTAGATCCTTCTAGTTCAGAGCCACTTGGTTCTAAGACTATTTGTGGAGTTGCGACTTATTCTCCGACTCTTAAAACAGAGTTAGATGGTGGGTCAGACATTCCAGCAGCTGAGCTTGTTGGCAAGAAAATTGCTGAATTGGCGAAGGCGCAGGGTGTAACTAAAGTTGTTTTTGATAAGGGTGGTAATCTTTATCATGGTCGTATTAAAGCTCTTGCTGATGCTGCTAGAGAAGCAGGCTTAGAGTTTTAATCGTAGGAGTTTTATAGAATGTCAGAAGAAAAAAATATAGATCCAGTTGAGAATAGTGAAGTAGAAGTTGCGGTTGACGTTGATGAGAGCAAAGCTGAAAAGCTTGCTTCTGAAGTTGTAGTTGCGGCTGATGTGGATGCTACTGCTGGAGCTAAACCTAAATTTAAGAAGTTTGCTGGAAATAATAATAGCGGTGGCGCTAATAACAACAAAAGAAGAGAAGGTCCTGGTGGCCCTCGCAGACAGAAGCGTACTGAAGTTACTGAATCTGAATATACAGAGAAAGTAGTTCAAGTTAGAAGGGTAACGAAAGTTGTTAAAGGTGGTAAGAAACTATCTTTTAGAGTAGTCGTTATTATTGGTAACGAAAAAGGTAAAGTTGGCGTTGGTGTTGGTAAAGCTTCAGAAGTATTAAATGCTATTAAAAAAGCTTTAGTGGATGCTCGTAAAAATTTAGTGGATGTTCCTATGGTAGGTAGTACTATTTCTCACAGAGTTCATGGTTTTGCAGGTGGTTCTGAAGTTATGTTGAAGCCTGCTTCTGACGGTACTGGTATCATTGCAGGTGGTACGGCAAGAATAGTTTTAGAATTATCTGGTTTAGGAGATATTCTCTCTAAGTCTATGGGTTCTAAATCTCCACTAAACGTTGCTAGAGCTACTATTAATGCTATTCAATCAATAAGAAGCTTTAGAGAAGTAGCTAAAATGAGAAATTTAACAGTTAAGCAAATGTTGTTTGCTTAATAGAGGTATTAAAAATGGTAGAAACTAAAAGAAAAAAATTATCCATAAAACTAGTCAGAGGTATCTCTGCTGCTAGTGGTAAGCAAGCCAAAGTTCTTGAAGCTTTAGGCTTGAGAAGAACTAACGCAGTTGTGGCACATTTTGATTCTCCTACTATTTTAGGAATGATAAAGAAAGTTAGTCACTTAGTTCAAGTGCAGGACGCAGAATAATTATATAGGAGTTAGAACCATGGCAGATAACATGAAAAATCTTGAAAGCGCAGAAGGTGCTATAAAATCTAAAGACAGAAAAGGTCGCGGTATAGCTACTGGTGCTGGTAAGACTTGTGGACGTGGTCACAGAGGACAGAAATGTAGATCTGGTTGGGCTAAGACTTTCAAGGAAGGGGGACAAACTCCTTTATATAGAAGATTACCGAAAAGACAGGTTAATACGAGAGTTAATAGAAAAGAGTACTCTATAGTTAATTTAGATGTGATTCAAGAGCTTGCTGAAAAAGGTCTTACTGAGATCAATTTAGTTATTCTTGAGCAGAACGGTGTTATAAAAAAAGCTCAGCCTTACGGCTTGAAAGTTCTTGCTTCTGGTAACTTGTCTAAGGCAGTTACTGTAAAAGCTAATTTATTTAGTGCTTCTGCTAAGGAAGCAATTGAGAAAGCGGGTGGAAAGGTAATTGAAGTCTGAGAACAGTACTCTTAGCTTTCAAGAAATAAGCAAATCTTCTGGTTTAATACAGAAGATTTTGTATACGGCTCTTTTGCTTGCAGTATACAGGTTTGGAGTTCATATACCACTTTATGGTGTTGACCAAAATGCTTTAAAGTCAAGCACCGTGCTGTCTTCAGGCTTACTTGGCTTGGTGGATATGTTCGCGGGCGGAGCTTTAAGTGCTTTATCAATTTTCGCTTTAGGTATCGGTCCTTATATTACCGCTAGTATTATTATGCAGCTTTTAGTGGAAATCATTCCTAACCTGAAAGAGATGCAGAGAAATCAGGGTGATGATGGCAGAAAGAAATTTCAGCGAATAACTAGATTTTTTACTATTTTACTTGCTTTATTTCAAAGTTTTGCTTTAGCAAGATTCTTGGATGTTGCTCAGTTAGCTGTTAAAGCGGATTCGGTATTTTATATAAGGACTGTAGTGGTTCTGACTATAACCTCTCTATTCATTATGTGGCTAGGTGAAGTTATTACTGAAAAAGGTGTCGGCAATGGTGCGAGCTTACTTATTTTCGTAGGTATCGCTTCTAAAATGCCGATCATGATTAAAGATACTGCTACTGCTGTGAGAGTTGGTTCTAGTCCTCAGTGGGGAGTTATATCCCTAGTACTTTTATTTTTAGCTTTAACTGTTTTGATTATATATATTCAGGAAGGTTCTAGAAATCTTATGATATATGGTGCGAAGAGAAATAATATGATGAATAAAGATCATACTCTTCCTCTTAAAATAAATCCAGCTGGTGTTTTGCCTATTATTTTTGCAAGTGCTCTTTTGTTTATGCCTGTTCAGATTCTTACGTTCGCTGGTGTTCAAAATCAATCTATCTCTATGTTAATAAGAGAGACTTTTGCTAAATTTCCAGGAGTGACTGCACTTTCTGGTACTTTCCTGGCTAATTTTGGTAATTGGCTTGCTGAAAGGATAGAGTTCATTTTCCAGTATTCTAAAGTTGAGCATTCTATAGCTTATTTACTCATGATAATCGCTTTTACTTTCTTTTATTCTTCTATAGTTCTTAATCCAAGAGAGATTGCAGAGAATTTAAAGAAATCAGGCAGCACTCTTGAAGGAGTTAAGCCAGGAAGACCGACCTCTGAGTATCTTGAGAAGATTATTTCAAGGATAGTTTTAATTGGTGCTTTAGCTATAGGTCTTATAGCTGTGCTTCCTACTCACGCTGAACAGTGGTTTCAAGTAAACACGCTTGGTGGTTTGGGTTCTACGAGTTTAATTATCTTGGTAGGTGTAGCTGTTGATGTGAGAAATCAGCTTTTAGCTTATATCCAGAGCCATAGATATCAGACTAAATCACTTCTGGATTAATTTATACTAACTACATTCTCTTTTTTGTTAGTAAAATCTAGACTGTCTGATTTTTTGTTTTTTTGGCGCTCCCTTTATTACTTACAAGTGCGTTAATAAATTCTTTAGCTATATCTGATCCCGTTAAGTAAGTACAGAGAAATTAAATGGATTTTCTTGGCAAAATTGTGTTAAAATTGCTAATACAAATTGTGATCCAAGCTTAAAATCATGGCAGCTTAATAGGTAATCAGAAAGTACTTTGTAGGTTTAAGGAATTCTATGACATCATCTCAAGGAATTAATCTCAGATTCACAGAATCTTATATTTATATTAGTCGTAATGAGACAGCCCTGCGTAATGATTCCTCTAAAAAAAAGGGGGGGGGGGAAGAACTAGCGATAGTTAGCAGAAGGGGACTTGAACCCCAGATCAAAGCTATTACAGAATTTCTTGATGGGCTTATATCCTTGGGATCAGAGAAAACTTCCGCAGACGATAGAAAAAAGCTTGCAGAACAGGCTTTGCTTAAGCTCTCAGTCGCTACGGTAAACACAGGCAATCCAAATTATTATGCTGACTTAAGATTAACAAAGAGCTCAATTGCTGAAGAAATACTTAGTTCTATTCAAACTTCAAACAATCACGTTGAATCACTGATAAGTTTATTACAAATTCCCCCAAAGACATTTATGTCAAGCTCCTATCTTGCTTCACAAAATCATCTAAACACAAGTATTGCAAACGCTACTACGCCAGCTCAAGATGGTTTTTTAGAAATAAATTCTCAAACTATTTCTGAAGAAGATCTAAGACTAGCAAAAACAAGCCCCAACAGTCCTTCCGCAGAATCTATAGCTAAGAATGCGAACGTAGAGATTAAGGACGAACACGTCGAATTTTCAAGAAATAATCCAGACACTAATTTTGCTAAAGGATTAATGAGTAACAGTAACTACACTCCAACAGCTCAGGACGTAGAGACAGCAATATTAAATCCAAATTCAAAATTTACAGAAGGACTCACAAAAAATCGAAACTTTAATCCAAATGATGAGACAATTTTAACGAAAATCAAACGCAGTCGATTAACTAATAATATCCCTGAACTCGAGGATACTTTACTAGCGTATGGAGCGGCAAGTCACCCTGATTTTAGATTTGCAGTATCTGGGATTATCCATGGACGCATTAATAACAAGACCTACGATACTCAGTACGTCTTAGGCGTTCTAGATAACCCCAACTACAAACCAGGTAATGAGGATCTAAACTTTGCACAAAATCATCCTGATACTAAATTTGCACAAGCAAGAGTTATACGCCAACGCTTAGATGAACATCAACGCAAACATGAACCTAAACATCACAATAATGCTACTGTTGTAAAATTAACTCTTCCAGAACCTAAATCTATAGAAGAGTGTATCGAAGCATTAGAATCGATCGGTCTCTCGGAGAATCCTATGGAAACGGTTCATAAATTAGTAAAACTCACTTGGAATCAAGATTTAACAGAGTCCAATGAGATTTTAGAGCAAACTAATGATCAAAATTTAATCATCAAAGAGATGATTAAAAGCAATCATCCCTTAAAAGATCCATTAATTAAAACTTTAGATTCTCGAACACTCCGACATCTGATAAAGAAAGATTTAGATCCTGAGGATACTAAATTATTGTTAGATGAATTTAGCCAGGTATCTGGAAAAAGGTTAAATTTTACAACTGAGGATTTAACAGCATTAAGGGTGATGCAACCTGATGATGAGGGTTGTTTCGAGGATACAGACCTCTTAGTTGCGAAGAAAATAGGCGAATCTTTTCAGCAGAATAATCAACAATTCGATCAAGAATTAGCTCATTTTTTTACTGACAATCGTATAGGTTATCAATTAAAAAAAATCATCGCAGAGGCTTTACCAACGCAAAGTTCAAAAAATGAATGTTTGCGTAATTTAGCTCAAAAGCTAGAGGATGCGTTTTTTCACAGACCTCAAGCAGACAATATAAGACTCGACTCTGACATTCGTAAAATCCTAAACTCCAAATCTGATGGATTCCAATTCTTTAGGTAAAGTCAAGCCTCTGAGAATCAGTAACTCTGATATGTACTTTAATATCAGCCCTTTCATTAATATTAACTGCTTCAATAATTTCATATTTGCTTAGATAGCAATTTTGAGACTTTTGTAAAATTTCGTTTTCTGCGTTAGGGCAGTTTAATGTAGATTCAAGCAAGCTTCTGTACCTATCTAGAACATTAGTTAGAGACCGCTGCACAACTCCATTTTCTGAGTTTTCGTCGTCCTCATGCATCTCTAAAGGCTCATAGTGAATAATTTCATCAACCAAACCCTCCTCCAGAAAGCTATTCATTAAATTAGGACCAGCTTCTACCATTATTCTTAGTTTTTTTTCAGAGCTTAAATGATTTAGTAGAGAGCTAAGATTTGGAAAGACTTTCTCTGATTGAAGAAACTCGCTCGATCTTAAAATAGCATCTTGTGTATCAGTCTTTTTACTTAAAGGCTTGATAATATATTCTGTGACTTTTTGCTGATAAGTAGAAGAGAAAATGTTCAAACTCTGTCTCTCTGTCTCATTAAAGTCCTGACTCGATTTAAGGATTACAATTTCTCTATCACAGATATCACTCAGATTCAGTTCTGAAGCTGGAAAGCGTACGTTTAGCAGAGGGTTGTCATTCTTTATAGTATTAATACCAGTGATTAAAATTTCATGTGTAGCACGAAGCCTCTGTACATCTTTCCTAGAGCTAGAATTCGTTATCCAAGTCTGGGCGTGTAGCGGAACTTCAATCTCTGCATTTTCGTGACCCTCGTGGGATTGCTTGCAATCTGCCACTTCAGTATTTTTCGTCTCCATGCTTCCATCAGGATATGAAGCGACTTTCAGCGTTAGCCAGTAATTTTTCGATATTTTTTCAGAGTCAGTTTTATTTTTTCTATCTATAAATTCAAAGAAGATACGATTATCAAATTTAATTAATTTCAGTAAATCCTCTATTGTCGCTAATTCGTGACTATGCTCATTCTCAGAGCTTTTTAATAATGAATTAGCGTAATCTTCTAAACATAAAATATCCATACCCGATTCTTTGAGGTCATCTAAGTAAAAACGCTTAACAGCAGTGGCTTTGATTTCAGAGGGATTTAATGGACTTGAATGCTTGTAGTGTGCTGTTAGTAAAGGGTTTGGGTCGTGACATGCGTAAGCTAATCTCTTGAAAGCTAGGCGGTGAATTAGTTCTGTGCAAGGGGCTGTTTTGCCATAATGATTACAAGGCTCAAGACTGACGTAGATAGTAGACTGATGAATTAATTCTTCAAGGCTCTTAAATTTACTGAAAACTGAAATAAGTTCTTCTGCTTTAGCTAGGTAGCTGATAGGGAAAGGGCTGCTGGAATTTGTGAAAAATTCGTAATGGAAGCTGTTCTGGGTCTTTTTTTGTTCGATAAAACTGTTAAATAACTCGGTGAGATTCTTAACAGCATTAGGCTCAGCATGAGCTTCGCCATATTTTTGATGAAAGCCTTCGCCAATTATCGTATTAGCATAAACTATAACTGCACCAACTATAGGATTAGGAAAGGCTTTGGCTTCACCAAGTTTCGCTAATTTAGCTGCGAGACCTAAGTAAAATCTATCTTCTGCTTCCATAGCTCGTTTTGTTTATGTTTAGCTTTTTGCCAAAGGTTTTCTAATTCACTTGGTGAGTAATTTTTTAAGTCTTCTTGACCGGATTCTTTTACTATTTCCATCATAAGATCAAATCTTTCAGTGAATTTATTATTAGTTTTTCTCAAAGCATCTTCTGGATCGATTTTAAACCATCTTGCGACATTTACGGCAGTGAATAATATGTCACCAAGCTCTAATTCAGCATCAGCTCTTTCAGTATCACTTAAAGACTCTTTGTTTAAGACTATCTCTTGTAATTCAACAATTTCGCTTTGTAGTTGTTCCCAAAGTTTAGATTCCTCGTCCCACTCAAAGCTTTCTCTGACAGCTTTCTTGGAGATCAACCATGCTCTAGCTAAAGCTGGCAGTTCTTTCGGGATACCTTCAAAAATAGATTTTCTGTGACTTTTTTCAGCTTTTTTGATTTTTTCCCAGTGAGTATCTACTTCGTTTGCATTGCTAGCTTTAGCGTCTTTAAAAACATGAGGGTGTCTTCTGATCATTTTTTCATTTACATATTCGACTACGTCATTAAAAGTGAAGGCACCACGCTCTTCTGCGATTTGAGAATGTAAAGCGACTTGTAAAAGTACGTCACCAAGCTCCTCTTTGAGCATTAACTCGGAATTGTTATTTGCTGAGACTTTATCTGTAGTATTTTCTACTAAATCTATAGCTTCTAGGCATTCGTAGAGTTCTTCTAGGAGATATCTTTTAAGTGAAGTATGAGTTTGTTCACGATTCCAAGGGCAGCCACTAAGAGGGTCTCGCAAGGCTTTAATCGTTTCTATAAATTTATCTATAGCCATCTTGATAATAATAACAGGGCACTCTTGCTAGGCGTATAAAAGTACCAAGCAGGCTTTAAATTATGAAGGATACTAAAACCAGAATGAGTGCTGAAAGTATAGTGCAGGTGAGGGGGCGGCGAAGTATAAAATTAGATAAAAATTGAAAAGGGATTTTAAAGAATATAAACAGGAATTTAAAAGACTCAAAGAACATGCCCCAGAGATTTTTATGTTTATTTGCTTGGGGAAAAGGTTTATTACCAAAATGTTTTTTAAAAGAATCATTCTCAACTAAAAGAAGTTTCTTTCTGACCTTAATTAAATCTTTGTTGATCAGTTCTAGGGCTGGAAGGCTTTTAAAAAGTACTCCATTATTATCTTCCAAGGCAGCTTCATAAGCATCGCAAGGTGAGGGCGGCATGCCATGCATTAGGCTAGGTTTATCACCTAATTCAAAAATTATTTTCTGTAATGCTTGATAAGGGCTTTCTAATTTTCCCCTGAGCTCATCTATTAATTCATGGTTACTTGCGATTTTTGACATAGTCGGATGCTTAGAACTAATAAGTAATTTTTTAAATTCTTGTAAATTATTTTTAAAGTTATTTAAAAGTTCAATCGCCTCATCTTTTTCCATGAATAAAATTAGTTTTTGTGAATCTCCTAAATAAGATAAGCCCTTGGTGTTTGTTTAGATAACTACTGTTTATGAAAAATTAAGCTATTCCCATGAGCAAAAAAAAATACTGAGAGGGTCTATCTATTAGGAATTATAAAAACTGAATCATTTTACTTATTCTTAATTTATAAACAGTAGTAAATCTAAAGGAGTCGTAAGACATTATGAGTAATATAGGCCCAGTTGGAGGCGATGTAAATTATACACCTATACAGAAGAGGTTATCACCACCGCTCCCTAAGGAAACGTCGAGTGTTACTACTCCTGATACTATCTCAAAGCCTGTTATTAATAATGATCAGTTCATAACAGCAGAAGATATTGGTAATTCTGTTGTTGCTAATTTAGGTCTTCCACCGAAAAATGAGAAGAATAGTAATGTTGTCTATGATGCTTGGAGTAATTATGCGGTAAAACCTGAGGCTGAGACGACTGATGCTAATGTGTTATCTCCGATTAATGCTAATGCAGTGTTACCTCCTGTGCTAAATGCGAAGCCAGGGGCTCCTATTAATAAGCTAACAGAATCATCACCTCAAGAAACAAAGCTTGTGATAGCTGAATTTATGAAATTAGATGGAACAACTGGAACAACTGCAACAAATGCTTCGATGATAGCTGCGACAATTATCGATGGTCTTGCTGCTTAATCTTGAAATCTAAAAAACTATGACTAGTAAATTTAAACTCTATCAACAAAATAATGAAAAAGGTGATTTGGTCGGTTATACCGTTATAGATCCGAGTGAAGGTGGTCGGGTTTTAGCGGCTTTAGATAAGCAGTCTGATGGTTCCCTGAAATTAACTTTTTTAGACGGAGCTAAAGATCCAGAATTATGGGAAAACAAATATTTTTCACAAAGTCCAGCTTTCGTTAAATTTAATGCTCTTGAAGATCAGCTAATAATGAAGAGTGGTGATGTTTTTGAGACAAGTCTAGGTAAATTATCTTTTACATATTTTTTAACCGAAGTAAATGGTCAGGAGTTTGAGTTACCAGCTAAGCTTGATCTTGAGAAATATTGTGCTGCTGGTCAAATAAGCTTTTTCGAAGCAGATAAACCTAAAATCGATATGCTCTTAGTTCAAGAGGTCTTTAATGGTAAATCTTACTTGATTAAGCCTAATGGTAATGCAGTTGAGATGCTTGTTATTGCAAAATTCAAAAAGGTTTTTGGCATCGAGTTACCGGTCACAGTCCCGCGTGAATTAATGATTTAAAGTCTTTTCGAAGAACAAGCATTATACGATTTTGCTCTAGTCCCTCGTTGCTTAAAAAATTATAGAAAAGCTCATCACTGATATCTAAACTTAAGGTTTTTCCTATAGGGTGAATATAGCCGAATCTGCCTCTTAATCTTAGGGTGAGTTCAGTGTCGTCGATAAATCTTTGCTCAAATCTAAATCTACTGTAGCTTTCAGCTTTCTTGTCGTTAATCTCATTATGATTATTCGGTATCTTAAAAATGTTTAAATCTTTTTTTAGTAAAACCTGCTGCCATAGTCTGTTTTCAAAATTACTGTCTCGATTGTAAATCATGAAATGGTCATAACCAAAAGAACTCTGTAGGTTTTTATTCCAGTTGTAAGAAAGCTCGGAGCGGAATAATGTGATATCTAGTTCTGTAAATTCATTATTAAAGCGATGGCTCAGAGTTTCTGTTAATTGTAAGCCAGGGCGTATTTTGTTAAGAGGTATGTTTACGTCAATAAATCCCCAAGCCATCAATTCGTTATTAATACTAATCAATTAATCTGTTTTAAATATATTTAAACTTTACCTTCCCAATATCCACCATGACGATCTACCAATGCGTCATAACCAGACCAGAATCTGAAAGGGGGTAATAACCCGATTATTCCATGAGTCAACACTTTTTTACCAGGTTCATCATTTACAGCTTGTCCAATACCCGGCCAAATGATCAGTGAAAGAACACCAGCTAATACACTTTTACCGCTGATTCCACTTTTGCTGATTTCAGCAGCATTTACTGGACTATAAAGAACTGTTAAAACAGTTAGCAAAGAAAATACAGATATGATTTTATTCATAATTAAGAACTCCTTTTTTTAGAGACCACTGCACAACTCCATTTTCTGCGTTCTCGTCGTCCTCATGATCCTCATGTACTGACAGTACACTGCGGTCATTCGTCCTCCTCGGCCTTGAAACTGCACGTTGTGCAGTGGTCTCTTTTAGAAATATATAAGCCATTAAAACAAAAAATCGAGCTTTTGGCTCGACTCAAAAGATTTAATTTAAACTTGATTCTTAATATTATAGCAAGTTTTCTTGGTCTATGCAAGCTTTACCGCCAAGTATTTTAGAGAGCATGGAAAAAGAAATTAATTTTCTGGTTTTCGCCTCTAGTCTTAAAGCCTCTGCTTCGAGGACCTCTACTTTAACTAAATTTAAATCCAATTCTGAAATAATACCCTGCTTGTTTTTATCAATATTTAGGAGAAGCCTATCTTTGATTAACTCTTCTTTTTCTTGGTTTAATGCAAGTATGCTCTGTGATTTATCTAAATTTTTTAGCTCAAGTTCAGCTTCCTTTAAAGCATTTAGAATAGTTTTACTATGTGAATTTAAAAGTTCTTTATTTTTAGCTTGAGTGTAATTTAATTCAGCTTCTCTAGCCCTGGCTGTAAATAATGTCTGAGTCATGCCTGCGACTACTGCTACCAGTAAGCTTTCTGGACTTACTAAATTACTGATATTAACGGAGCTTAAACTGTTTTGTAAAGTTAGGCTAAAACTTGGTAGGTAGGCTTTTCTTGCGACTTGAATATCTACATCTGAGGCTGCTAGAAGCTTTTCTGAAATTTTAATGTCGGGTCTGTTATAAAGCAGCTCTGAGCTGAGATCTTCTGGGTTTAATTTCGGTTCCTTTATCAGTTCAAGGTCGCTTGTCATATTTGTAATATAGGGCTTTTCGCCCATAAGAAAAGCAAGGTCGCTGAGTAAAATATCTCTAGTATTTATTAAAGCTCTATATTTTATTTCTTGATTTTTAATATTCTCATTGATTAGGTTTAATGAAATCCTGTTATTGAGACCACTATCGACTAAACTTTTAGTTAGTAAGGCATTCCTTTGCGTTAAATTTAAGATATCTGCCTGCACTTGTATCTGTTTTTTGATGTTACTTAAATTGAAATAAAGTTCTGTAGCCCTGTATGTAATATTAAGTTTATTGAGTTCTGCTTCATACTGAACAGCTTCCGCCTGAAGCTGTTTAGATTTAGTTTTTAGATGATTTTTTAAGAAGAAGTCTGGTTCATAACTAAGATTTATAGGCAAGTTATAGATGCTCACCCATTTCCCTGGCGCAAACACTCTTGGTCCAGGGGTATTAAGCCTGCCGACAGGAAATGCTGTTAGATTTTCTGGATTTTTCTGACCATTATATTGGCTGCCGATACTAATATTCGGAAACTCTCTTCCGAGGCTAGCTCTTGCTTGAAAGTAACTGGCTTCAAGTCTATTTAAAGCTATTTTTTGGTCAAGATTATTCTGGCTAACCTTTTCTATTAAATTATTTAGATTTTCATCTGCATATAATAACCACCAGTCTTGAGTCTCTAATTCTGCATCACTTACAAAGCTTACTAGGCTTAAGTTATAGATAGTATTTGGTTCAGGTTTTTCTATAAAGCTTGATTCATTAACTCGGCTCTGTATCTGTGCGACTTTAAGTGTTTTACTGTTAGTTAATGCATTAACCGCAAGAATATTGCATTCTAGCAAAATTATTAGAAGTGAAATTATTAGTGTAGATATTTTTTTCATATTTCCTCTTTGCTTGCGTCCTCCTCGGTCTTGAACTTGTACGTTGGCGAGCAGTCCCTTCTAGCTTTTTTCTAGGTAAATTTCTAATTGCTGCCCGATATAAATAGGGAATTCAGGCTTTTTACAGTAATATATGATCTGTAATACTCTAATATCGTGCCTTTCAGCGGTATTTCCAGTTAGGTCTTTTTTTGGAACCATGTAAGGCTCTATGCGAACGAATTCTAGAGGGAATTTTTTAGAAGTATCTCCTTTTAAAAAGGCATAGGCTTTTTGATTGGGTCTTATATGTGATGCATTGATTTCATCAATGTCTACCCTTACTTGATACTGCTTGTCTTCTGCTAATACTATGGGTGCTGGGTTTGAGCTTGGAATTATATACTCACCAGCTCTGATATTTACTTGTAAGACCTTGCCTGCGACTGTAGATTTTATAATAGAATGCTCTAAAAGTATTTCCTGCTCTCTTATTCGTGCTTCTAGCTTTCTGAAATCAGCATTAGCCTTTTCTAATTCAAGCGCCTTGCTGCTTATGTCCTGCTCAGAGACCGCAGATTTATTTTCTAGATTTTCTAATCGTGAATATTGCTGTTTAATGTTTTTTAATACAGCATTCTGAGCATCTAGTTCAGCTTTGATGGATGCTAATCCAGCTCTGGTTTCAAGGTCGTTTAATTTAAATAGTGGACTGTTAATGTTTACACTGTCACCTTCCTTGACGAAAACTTCTGCTACTCTGCCTGCGTAATAAGGGGCGATGTCTATATTTTTTCCGACTGACTCTATAATGCCAGTGCCGCTGATGCTTGAAGTGAAGGGTTTATTTGCGGCAGCTGTAACTGGGGCTTTAGCTTTAATTTTAAATTCTTTAGTGCTTATGTAAAAAAGTGCAAGCAGCACTCCGAGAAAGGCAAATAGCGTAGAAGTGGGGAGCTTTAGATATTTAAAATCCCTAAAAAAGTTAACTAGTTTATCCATTAATTTCTCGAACATTTTTAATTCTCCCATCTTCCATCTCTATGATTCTGTCTGCGTAATTGTAAATTCTATTATCGTGAGTAACGATAATTACAGTAGTGGCTGTTTCTTTCGCTATGCTTGAAAGCAGTTCCATTACAGTCGTTCCAGTTTGACCATCTAGTGAAGCTGTTGGCTCATCGCAGATAATAATTTTAGGCTCATTAATTAAAGCTCTTGCGATAGCGACTCTTTGCTGTTGACCACCAGATAGATTCTTTGGCAGCGACTTTTCTTTTTCTTTTAAACCAACTTTATTTAAAATTTCACTTGCTCTTTTTAGTGCTTCACTGAAACCCTTTCCCTGAATTAATAATGGTATAGCCACATTCTCTATAACTGAAATAGTCGGTACTAGATTAAATTGTTGAAAAATAAAACCGATATTTTCTTTTCTGAATGAGCTTTTAGTTTTTTCTGTAAGGTCTTTTTGATCTATATCTAGAAGCTTAACTTTCCCAGAGTCCTGATTTAATATTCCTGCGATTATGCTAATAAGCGTGGTTTTACCACAACCAGAGGGACCTACTATAAAATTTATTTTTCCTAAAGGAATATTTAGATTAATATCGAAAAGTACCTGATTCTTGTATTCAGCTTCACCAAAGGATTTGTTGATTGAATTTAGGATAACTGCATTATTCATAGTTATTTTTCTTGCTATCTATCTCTATCCTTTAAATACTATGGCTGGTTCTATTTTTAATACTTGCCTGATGCTGACAAGGCTAGCTGCGGTGCAGAAAAAGAAAACTAAGACGAAGGCGATGATTAAAAGCTGATAAGGAGTGTAGAAGGCTAGTTCGCCATTGCGTGGAACATTTAAACCCATTATCGCCATTAAACCCACTCCTATACCGTAGCCGATGACCGCGACAAAGCTACTTTGTAAAAATATCATCATCGCAAGTTCACCATTACTGATACCTATGGCTTTAAAGGTACCAAACTGCTTCATATTCTCAACCATAAATGTATAGAGGGTTTGAATGGATATGGCTATGCCAATAATTATTCCAAGAATTACAGTGATGCCAAAGTTTATTGGGATACCAGTATTCTGTGCCCAGTAAGCCATGGTCTTGAGGAAGAAATCTTTTTGGGTAAAAGCTTTTAGCCCAGTTTCGTTTTCTATTTTTTTGCATAATTCACTTTCATTGATACCGTTTTCTGGACTAACCAATATAAAAGATAGATATTTAGAGCGAGGTGGTAATATCTGAAGAGCCTTATTGTAAGTGGTGTAGACGCTAGGAAAGGGAGTGAAGTTTTTATTCGCATCTAAAACCCCAGCTACTTTTACGCGATGTTCATTGATCTCGAAGTAATCTCCAAGTTCGGGTGAACCGAAATACTCTCGCCTAGACGTGGTTACGAAAACTCCATCCGGGGTGTTTAAGCCTTTAAAATCTCCAGCTATAAGGTCACGAGGAATACCCATAAGGGTTTCATCATCTACTCCGACTAACTGCACTAATCCAGTGGCGCCAGTGTCTGATTGAGCGACAGTGCTGTGCATTAAAAATGGTGAAGCTTGAGCTACTCCATCTATGCTTTTAACTCTTTGTAACTCGCTCGCTCTCAGTGATACAGGATTATTTAAAGAAGTGGCTCCTGGATCAGATACCCAGATAGGAGCTCCAGTATCGAATATAGTAGAGCCAGTTCTGAGCATTAAGCCACAGAATATTGATCCCTGCTGCGTTATAAGTAATACCGAAAAAGCGATACCACAGACTAAGGTCGTGAACTTGACTTTATCTCCGAATAGCATTTTCAAGGCGATTATGTGCATGTAAATAAAATATCCAGTAGATCTTTAGTATATCTAAT
>JBMOEX010000015.1:0-27213 GCA_049314535.1 Vampirovibriophyceae bacterium
AAGCTTTAAACGTGAATACATCATTGAAAGCCAGTCAGAATGAAAGCGTCCATTGGCATCAGTATTAGCTACCATACGGTTACCTTCATCATCTACTTGATTTGACTTTTCTAAATATTCATCTCTAGACTCTGCAAAATCATCTGGATAAATAAAATCTTTACCAGTATTATAAGGAGGATCTATATAGATCATCTTCACTGCGCCTAGATAGTTTTCCTGAAGTAATTTAAGTGCATCTTCATTATCTCCCTCTATAAAAAGATTTTTTGTTTTATCAAACTCGACACTATCCTCTCTATCTGGTCTAAGTGTTTTAGATATTGGAGAATTCGCTCTTAGGATAGCTTCTTTTTTACCTGGCCAGTTAAGGGTGTATCTTTCTTGGTAGCCTTCTACTATTTCAGAAGATAGTTCTTGCTTTAAAAGATCAAAATCCACAGACTTTTTTAGATTTCCATCAGAATCAACACTCTCAGTGATACAGTTTGGGAAAAGTTCTGCTAGTTTTTCTATATTTTCTTTTAAGTTGTCTTTGCTTATTAAGTCTAATTTTTCTATCATAACTACTCTATAATCTCCCAGCGCCCTGATCTTGAAGATCCTATATATCGAATCTTATCAGCTTCTTTTAATTTATCTAAGTGGTATCTTAGTCCCTGTTTACTTAAGTTCAGCTCACTCGCTAATTCTTCTAGGGTGAGACTCGGATTTGAACGGACTAACTCTAAAACCTCTATCTGTTTTTTTGTGCTAGTTTTTGTGCTAGTTTTTGTGCTAGTTTTTGTGCTAGTTTTTGTGGTGGTTTTTGTGGTGGTTTTTGTGCTGAAATCTACCACAGAAAAATCAATATCACCACGAAACTCAGGACTAGTCTGATTATAATCAAACCAGTTATCACGCATTCTATCAAAGCCAAAGCCTGCATTTTCAGCAAGCTTAATACAACGGAACAAGGTCGCTAAAATTGGATTACGAGGAAGGGAGACATCTTCATGAATTAAAGTCTCCACTGGCTTAGGAAAGGCTCCAGGATTGAAAAACTCTATATGATTAGTGAAAATTCTTACTCTTGATTTCATCGGCGAAAAGTAATCAGCATGCATAAGCATATTCACAAGTGCTTCTCTTAAAGCTATTAGCTGAGGGTGATTAGCTACGTTAAAACCTTGGTTATCCATATTAAATGGTAAGTCGATATGAGAAGATATGCGATGCATAAGAGCAAAGTAATATTGCCACAAATTTTCTTGTTCGATTAGCCTAAAAGTGTATCTAGGATTTGCTTTAGAGTAAGACTCAGCAGGAATTTCTAAAAGATCTATACGAAAATCAGTGAAGTAAACATCTATCAATTCTTTATTACCAAAAAATAATAAAGCAGCGTAGGAAACACCTTTATCGCTAATAGCTCTTATCTTCGTTAAAAAGTCCTTGGCTGACATTTGGTTGTATCTAAGACTAGGATTAGCTCTTTGCATATAAGCCATATATTCTTCAATACTTTGGCTTGATAGCTTTTCATAAGCTAAATCTTCTATAAATTCAGAACTTTTAGTACCATAAGCCTGTTCGCGATACATAGCATCTATTTCTTCAGAACTAGCCTTTCTATCACCACTTCCAGACCTGACATAAGTATTTTTTAGGCTATTAAAATAGATCGGTTTATTTTTGGCGATTGGAATATAAAAACCAAGAACAGTTTTATTGTTAATCTTATACTTCTTAACTCTAGGACGAATTACACAGTTAAATTTTTCAGCAGAGTTTAAGGTATTCATGAAATCTTGTTCTAGCTTCGCTGCTTGCTTTAAACCAGAGACTATAAATTCACCTTTCTTTTCAGAAATACCTAAAAATATCCAACCACCAGCACTATTAGCAAAAGCACTTACAGATTCCCAAATACTTTTAGGCAAGTCACTTTCAGCAGATTTAAACTCTAAATCTTCCCACTCTATGTCTTCTAATTTGTTTAGTAAGTCTGCTTTATCCATTAGTCAAAGACTTTAATTCTTTTTCTTTTTCCTGTAATTCAATATTAATATTTACTTTCTTCTTAAATTGCTTCTCTTTAGATAATCTGCTTTTAAGCTTATGAATCTCTCTTTCTAATTTTAATATTTTTTCATAGATCTGCACATAAGATTCTAGATTAGTTTCTTTTAGTGCATAAGGAATAAAAAGCTTAATTAACCAAAAATATAGAGCCTCCATATTTAATTCAGCAGATAAAGTAAGCTTCTCAGTAGTTTCAACTGAAACCCATTCTGAGTTTAGATAACTTGACTTCAATATGGCTTCCTTTTTACTCTGACTCAAAGTCTTATAAGCTAAAAAATAACGAAAATGTCCTTGAAAGTTAAGTAAAAAAATAATTGGACTAAGTATTGCTTCATCAATAACTTTTAAAACTCCAGCATTTAAATCTTCTTTTTTCAGTTGTAATTCAATAACTTGAATTTCGTGTAAATCATCAACAGAATCTATATTTAATTTACTGCTAGAAAGTTTGTAACGCCATATGATCTTTTCTACTTGCTCAATAAAAGCTTCTTTAAGTCTAGAGTTCACTTTTGCTTGATCATAAATCTTAGACTTAGTGATTACAGAATCATTACGACAGCGATCTGGAAAGTTAATCCAAGATTTCATAAGCTAATCCTTTACTACGATGAAACAAAGTAATTCAAAGTCTTCTAGTCCCTGCACATGATTATTCTCCACTGTTTTAGTTTGTGAGAATAAGCTATCGATTTTAGACTCATTATGAACATTTATAATCGACTGTATGGAACTGTCTAACAAAGACGAGTATTTAGACATATCATGACCATCCTTAGTCTCTTCATTAAAGTTAGAGCATAACTCAGGATCAAAATCACCTTGCTCACGGCAACTCGTTCTAATTAAGTCGAGTAAACTTTTTACGTGATCATGACCAATAACAACATTGTGATCATCTGAAACATAAACTAAATAATAAGGATGTAAACGATTATGATTGCTATCAGATTTTTCAGGATTCAAATTCTTTAATACAAAAATAGTACCAGCCTTAAGTCCCAGGGTAGGGTTTGCTTTTACAACAGTATGAATCCCAGTAGGATAGGAATCTAAATTTAAATTAGACTCTTTTATAAAGTTCAAAAGATCAATTCTAAAATCATTTAAACCAAGATCAGTAATACTGACACCAGTTTTAACATCTTCTAAATCAATAACCTCATCTTGAAGTTTTCTCAGCTGTTCTTTACGATATGCAATATCTTCAGAATCTTGCCTTAAGACATTATCATCAGCTGTAGCAGAGGCATCTGCAATAACCATACGATTTTCTACACGCTCTTTTAAATTAATATAATCATCTAGAGAAATATCAGGCCAATAATTAACCAACTGAATAAATTTATTCTTAGAGCCGATACGATCAATTCGTCCAAATCTTTGGATTATCCTCACTGGATTCCAATGAATATCATAATTTATGAGGAAGTCACAATCTTGTAAGTTTTGACCTTCAGAAATACAATCGGTAGCAATCAAAATATCAAGCTCATCTTTAGAGTCTGGCATTAATAAGTCTCGGCTTTTAGACTTTGGCGAAAATAAAGTTAATAAATCTTGGAAATCAAGTCCAGTTTTCAAATTCGATTTAGGCTTTGACTTTCCAGTTATTTTCCCACTGAATAAGCTATACTGCTCTTTGAAAATTCCAGAAACGTTATCATAGATGTAATCAGCAGTATCAGCGAATGCAGTAAATATAATCACTTTTTTATTGTTTGGGTTAATAGGATTTCTAATCTTATTTGAGACTTGGGTTATTAAATGCTGAAGCTTAGAGTCTTTATCAGGAGTGATTCTTGACATTTCTTTTAATAATGCAGCAATAATCATCTGGTCGGCTTTCAAATCAGCTTCCCATGAATCGATATCCATATCATTAAAATCAATATTAATTTTTCCAGCAGTGAAAAAGTCATCTTCTAAATCTTCTATGAACTCATCATCAAGATCTTTCAAACTTTCAGTTAAATAATTGAGTGACTGAGTACTTTTATTCTCCCTAAAAGAGTTTATATTCGCCAATGTTCTTAAATATAAGTTATCAAGCGACTTTAGAGTCAATCTAAAAGCCTCAACTGAACTTTCTAAACGCTTTAGAAGGTTAACTGTCATTAATTTCCTTAAACTTTTTTCTCTATCTTTCTGAAAAAGTTTAGAAGCTCCTCCTTTTACCAGAGTATCTAAATCCTCATATTTATATAAGCAACTCGGGAATATATAGGCTACTGGACCATATATAGACATAGATATCAAATTTAATTCGTTATAAATACCATTAAAATCAAGAATATTCTCAAGAGAAGTTAGTTTAGGTCTAAATGGAAGAGGAGCTAAGCGTTCTGGGAATTGACCGACTTCACTGGTGTCATAGTATTTCTGTATATGCTTTCTTGATCTTGCGATAGTGACACTATCTAGCAATTCAAAAAAATCAAAATCTAAGCTATCTAAAAGTTTTTTAGCTGTTCTTTCTTCAGCTGGTCTTTTCTCCCATTGATTAAACTCATACTGAGCGTTCTTGAAAATTTCATCAATGCCTTTACTAATATTAAGGTGCTTACTTAAATTACTTGAAACGCCTTCATAAGCTATAGCAAGCTGATTTTTCAAATCATTAAACCTGTTATTGACTGGGGTAGCAGAAAGCATTAGCACTTTAGTTTTAACTCCGTCTTTAATAACCTTGTTCATAAGGCTCTCATAACGTGTTTCTTTATCTTTAAAGGCATTATTGTTTCTAAAGTTATGTGACTCATCAATAACCACTAAATCAAAATTACCCCAGTTAACTTTATTTAGGGGAGTTCCAAAGGACTCACCTTTCACTCTTTGTAAGTCAGTGTGACAGAGTACTTCGTAAGAGAGTCTGTCACCTGCAAGGATATTAGTTTTAAGATTTCTATTGTAATTTAGCCAGTTATCAGCGAGCTTTTTAGGACATAGCACTAATACTGATTTATTTCTAAGCTCATAGTATTTAATAACAGCTAAAGCTGTAAAAGTTTTACCTAAGCCCACACTATCAGCTAGAATACAGCCGTTATATTTTTCTAATTTATTTATAATACCGATTGCGGCATCTTTCTGAAAATTATAAAGTTTATTCCAAACTACAGAATCTTTATAACCAGTTAAATCATTTGGCATATCATCTTCTGAAATATCCTCTAGAAACTCTTTAAAGATATTGTATAGAATAAAAAAATAAATTTTCTGGGGAGAGTTCTCTTGGTAAACAGATTCTATATAGTGACAAAGTTCTTCTGTAATATCATTAACTTTACTAGGATCTTTACAAATATCATCAAAGAGTTTGAGGTATTGTGTAGCCATCCCTTCATCATTAAACTTATTAACGTAATTAGAAACATGGTCTCCTCTCTGATAGCCAAGATCAACAGCAGTAAATCCATTTAAAGGTAAATAAACAGTGCTTGAATCATTTGATTGATTTAAAACAAAGGACTGCATTGGAGCTTTAGATACATTAGAATAGAATTGAGTTTTTTGACGAATCCACCTAGCACACTCTTTAGCAATAGCTTTTTGGGTCATTTTATTCTTTAGTTGAATCTCAAACTCACTACCATAGAGACTTTTTTCTCTATTTAATCGAGGAATATAAAACTCCCTTTTCTCTTTTTTCAGATTATCAGTGTGTTGATCTTTCAAAAAAGTAGGCTGAGTAAAGATAAACTCCAAAGAATCAATTTTTTCAAGCTCTTTCTTTAATGACTCATAAGCATATATTGAGAATGTTGAAGCCGCTATTTTCAACTTAGAATCTATAGAAAGACCTTCTTTAAGATCATCCCCGAGTAAATTATTAATATTGTCGATTAATTTAGGTTGCATTGTTACGCTATCCACCTACATCATTGTACCGACTAGGCTAAAATATGGTAAATATCAATCTCATTAAGAACAAATCCTAATTTTTCTATCATCCACAATTAAAAAGCAAAGCTAACCTAATCCTCAAGCCTTAAACCAAGTAAACGCTTTGCTTTAGTTTTCTTTTTAGCTATGTTAGGGAAAATCTCCCTTAATCTCTTACTCATTTCAGCAGGGTTAGTTACAGCTTTATCACTATCGCTAAAATATCCAGATCTTTTAAGATCTTGCTCACTTGATGCTATGTCATTCCCAATACACCAAGATAAGTAACGTTCATAGATTTCCCCAGCACTTAAACCATTCTCCGCAGAGCATCTTTTCAATCTTGTATCTTCAATAAAATCATATAAGTGATTGGATTCTTTTACTATGTCATTAAAAAGTTTGTCCTTAGAGCTATAATCTATCCCTTCATCTAATAATTTACTGAAAGCATCTATAATCAGGTTCAATAGAGCTGGCAGAATAGTCTTTCTAATAAACTCTGGATCTTCTTTAAATCTCGGGTCCGCCTTTTTCTCAGTGCTTATGCTGGAATTAGGATTAGTTTTAAAAGTATTTTTAAATTCTATCGGGCATAGCCTTGATTTCACAGCTTCGCTTAGAGAACTAATATTAGGTGTTCCATTCATATTAAAAAAGAAAATCGCTCTAGGATTAGCTTCTATCGGATCTTTATTCTTTTTCTCTAGCTGTATAGGATCACCAGTAATCGCAGCTTTTAGGGTCTGTGATTTATCTAAGTTAATCGCACTATTTTCTGAGGACCAATTAATCGCAGAGCGGTATAAATCGAAAATCCCAAATCTTCTTCCCGAATCAGCTTCCTTGAAGCTTTGCAAGGATATGCTAGTAAATCTATGCTTCCCTATTAACTGAGTAAATATCTCTCTTAGAGTATCTTTTCCATTAGCTCCATCCCCATAATTTATTACAGCTTTTAGCCCTCTACCAGCATGTTTGCGAGCAGTCTTAATATCTAAGCAGCTAGCGACTAATCTTAAAATGATCTGCTGATCTACCTTATCTAAGACATTATCTAAGAATCTGTTCAAGTCCGAATCATCAGCATCTAACTTATATTCATAATCACAGATATAGATATTAAGCTGTTCTGGCTTATGCTCTTCTAGAGTAAAAACTGGCTTAAACCTTTCATCATAAGCTAGTCTCAGAAAGCCATTCTTTAGGTTTATCCCACTTGGATTAATTTTATCTATATCTACTGCATAACTCTGTACTAGATATTTATACGCTTCCTCTGTATGGCAGGGCTTAGCATAATCAGTGGCTCCAGTCTTGAAACTAGTAATATACTCCTTAAAGAAATTAGATACTTCCTTATTAAAGTCAGTGTCTTTAATTGGCTCATAGTAGCCGTTCTTATACTCATGCAGTAAACCAGAGACCGAAATAATTATCCGATTCTTTCTTTTAATTAATTCTTCTTCCACTGCCTGCCCTGCTGTTAGTTTTTTTAGGTAGTGCTTAGATAAATCATAATCATGCTTTTGAGCATGATAGTAAAGAGTCCTGATGCTTATACTGCCATCATATCTATTAATTAATTCTTCTAAATGCTTTCCATCATTCTTATAATCTGGACTCCATGAATTAACTAATTCTCTGACTTCTTCAGACTTAAGCCTAGAACATAAAGCCCAGACTATATTACGCCATTCATCATAAGTAATAGAAGCAGGGATAGACTTTAGCATGTCTTTTATTTCATTAAATAGTTTTTCATCAGTGACAGGTGACAGAGGTGACAGCATTTTCTCACTTTTTTTTCTGGTAATTTTAGGTGTTTTTAGATTCTCGAATTCCTCTAAACTTATTTCCCTATCCCAGTATTTATAAGTGCAGTTCTTAGAACCATAAAAGCTTCTAGCAGTATCTTTACAGGCTTGATCTGCCTCTGGAAATTTCTCTAGCAGATTCTCTAAACAAGTTTTATACGTCTCTTGATCTGTAATAGTTTCAGGCACTTGAAAGATGATTCTAAATTTATCACCACTAGAACCTACTCTGTGACTAGGTGTCGTATAGTAGGCACTAGCATAGCTTTTTATATACTCATGCTCTAAAGTCTCTATCAGATTAGATTTATCAAAATCCAGAACTAAGAGCTGGCTAGATATGAAGTTAGCACCAGTTCTAGTATTATCCTTAAAGACTATTGGAGATAAGGCTTTGCCTTGATTAACACTCTCTAAAAGTTCTTGAATATTAAGCTCAATTTCCTGAAAGTTTGAATTATGCTTCTTTAGAGCATCTAGATTTTTATTAATTATTTTATCGTTGATTGAACATCTAAAACTGTCCATAATACTGCCTCCTGTTGGTTTGTTTGAATTATTATTTATATTTTTAAAATCACTACCAATTAATCTGTGCATGGATGATCTCTTCTACTCTGTGATTGACGTAGCTCATCGTGGTTTGAATATTTGCGTGTCCTGCAATCATCTGAAGATGGCTTAAAGGCACTCCACGATTAGCATAATGAGTTAAAGCACCACGTCTAAAGCTGTGCAACAAGCCTTTAAGACCAGCTTTTTTAAAGATATACTTAACTCTCTTCTCCAGCCTGTCTAAAGTAATCTCACGCCCATCAGATAGAAGAAAAGCTTTTAATGATTTAGACTCTGGTCTAATCTCATTTAGATACCTCTCTAAATGTGGCTTTAGCTCTTGATTAATACCTACGTGTCTATCTTTAGAGCCTTTCCCTTGCCTTACGAGAAGGCGATTAGCTTTTAAATCTATATCGGTTATTTCGAGGTTAATGATCTCTGAGGCTCTAAGAGCTGAATAGAAAGCGAAGATGAAGAGAGCTTTCATCATCTCTTTATTGGCTCTACTGGTGGAGAGGGTTTCGATAGTCTCTAAAGCTTTATTTAAGTCCTCTAAGCTTAAAGTATCTATTACTTTAGATCCAGTTCTTTTAATTTTCTGATCTCTAAGTTTGATAAAAGCTTCTTTTACCTTTTCTAAATCTATGGCTCTGATTAGCTTACTTAGCTCAATTAATTCATTAGTCATTTAATAACTCTCCTTTATAAATTAAAAATTTGGCTAAGCTAATCCCAGCCTCTTTGATATGCTTGCGAGTTGAAAACTGCTCTGGTCTGCATTCATCTATAGCCATTACACAGGCTTGATAGAGATTAGAATAATCATTTTTCAAGTATTTAAAGAATTTAACCGCAGCATTAAAGTAAATTCTTCTAGTGTTCGGTCCTACTATTCTTCCATAGCAGGATGCAGCATTTTTCATGGCTTGATCCCATGCTTCTACTGTTAGTTTATGTAGCTCTGAGAATTTTCCTTTCAGTCTGCATATCTTTAGTTCAATGCCTTTAAGAGCTGCTTCGCTAGATTCCTCGTTTTTTATTACAGGTACGAGCTTCCCTATCAACTGCGTTTCAGTCATTTTTAGATTTCTCCTTATTTTGATAAATTTTTATTTCATAACCAGTAAGCTTTGACCGATTAAGCTGTGCCGACTCGTTATTACTCTTTTAAGATTACTTTGTAGGATCTATAAAAGATATGGATAGAATATTCCTGAGATATTCTTTTTTATAATGCATTAAAATCCTCTCAGGGTAAAGAATCTAAGCATCTCTATTTCTTTCTAAAATTTTTTCTGCAATCAACTCAAATACCCATTTAGTTTTATTAGTTTTTTCTTTATTAAGACTATTAGCGTCAAAAGTATTCTTAACTTTTTTATTTAGCTCTATTTTCACTTCTCCTAACGATAATTTATATTCAGCGAAAGAAAGCAACGTATACAATCTACCAACATCTCTTAAATCATTATGGCGTGTAGATTTGCAGACCAAAGCAATTTCATCTTTTAAAATTCGAATTATTTCATCTACTGAAATATTTATTTTCTCCCAAGTGAAATTTGCCATTGAAGAAAGTTCTCCTTTAAAAAAAACAGATTTAGGTCTTCTGCTGCCTAAATATTTTTCTAATTTTCTGATAAGCTTTGCAAGAATTTTTTTTTGCTTTATATTTCCAGCTTCATAAGTGACTTTCTTACTTGAAACATCATCGCTTGAAGCAAATGATTTAAAATCCTTTTCAAGATTTAATTTTTCTTTGAGAGGTATTTTGATATTTTTTAGCTCATGATATTTTTCTATATCTAGATTTGATCCATATTTTGTATCTTGCCAATGAAGGCAAAGAAAGCTTTTCACTGCTTGAAAAAAATCTACAACACTCTTTCTTAGTGCGGTAATTTTCCCTTTAGGCTTAATCCCAGCATAAATATCTTTATTACTTTCTTGGTCAAAAAAATTAAAGAAATCATTCATTAACTTCTCGAACTCTTTAGGATTTGTTATACCAATAGCTAATGCTGGGCTAATGTAATTGGTCATCAAAGATACCCACTCTTTTATATTTTTAATGTGAAATTGATGTGACTTAGAGGTTTTGATATTTTCATGTATTATCTTTTCTGAGGTATATTTGGGGAAATTTGCTGCTAAGGCTAGTTTGTTGGTTAATGGCAATTCTGAAATTGGTCTTTTTTTTCCATCATTTGTATATCCGTTAAAAATACTAATCACTAGAGGACAGAATCTTTCAATAAAACGATTCGCAAAATTACATTCAATTAGTTTTATATCGTTCAGGGGCTTATTCTCTCCCACTGCACTATCTGCATATTGATCTCTTTTGTTATTTACAACCATCCACCCATAAATTCTATCAACAAAATAAAGCTATCCTTTATTATCAAGCTATAATGTATTACGCTAGGCAAGCGTAGCAAACTAAATCAGTAAACTCTAAAATTTAATCTCTAAAACAAAAGCCCCAATCTTTCGATCAGGGCTAGTTTTTAATGGCTCCCAAGACTGGATTCGAACCAGTGACCGATCGGTTAACAGCCGATAGCTCTACCGCTGAGCTACTTGGGATCAACGCTAGATTATAATACCACAAGAAAGTATCTATCTAAAGTCCTTTTTTAAGGAATAATTATTAAAATTTACCAACAATCAGTAAAACACACCAAAAAGCTTAGATCAAAAGTACTGAATTAAACAAATATAAGTGAAGTGAAGAAATTTCAGTTTAGGCTAGATGCTGTATTAAAGTACAAAAAGATACTGAAAGATAAACAGCTCGCCCAATACAATAAAGCATTACAAGGTTATCGTGAGATCGAAGATAAGATCACAGCCATAGATGATAAACAGGAAGAGGTTTACCAGACTATGATTCAAAAAGCCCAAGATGGCTTTAATCTTCTTGATCACCAAAGTAAAGAAATATTTGGTCAAAAGCTTCAGCACGAACGCAATACAGAAACAGTTAGATTAGCTAAAAGACAAAAATTAGTCCAAGTAGAACAAAAAAAACTAGTCCAGTACTCTCGTGATGAAAAAGGACTAGAAATCATGAAAGAAAATGCACTAGAAGACTATAAAAAAGAGCTTTTACAAGAAGAGATAAAGGAAATAGATGATTTAGTTTCCACTCGTTTCAGGGTTAATGAATATTAACTATGCAGGAAATTCTAAATCCCCTAAAATCAGTAACTCCAGTGCAGGCTATTGACTTTTCCTCTAATGCTAAGCTTGAAGCGAGATCTTCTCGCAGCGATAGTTTTCAAAAAAGTGGACAAAGCAGTGGATCAAACAAGAATCTTAACCAGGCAAGTAAAGGCAAAAGTACTACAAACACCCAATCTACAAATACACAAAAGCTAACTAAAAATACTAATGGTACAGATGAAACAACTGACAGCGAAGTTAATAGCTTCGATAAAACCTTAACAGAACAGTCTTCTAGTGAAAAATCAGGCAGCAATGAAACTGAAATTAATAAAGAAGAGTTAAAAGAAGTCACCAAAGAGGTTCTAAATGCATTAATCGCATTTATACAGCAAACTCAAATAGCACAAGTGCAACCAGTGGCACCAGAGCTGAAAGATTCTATTGGTAACGCTGAGCAAGGTTTTATCATATCTCAGAATATAGATATCACGGCAGTTGCAGATAAATTACCTGCTCAAAACAATCTACTAGACGCAGGATTAGGATTAATTAAAACTACAGCAGCAGAACACACTAATAGCCCTGCAATCAACAGTTTATTACAAAGCTACGCTAATGAAATCAGCTTGAACACTTCAGGTGATAGTGAAACGACAACACCAATAAGCGAACTCGTTAACCAACTTTTAAATAGCCCTGAGCTGGCTGGTAAGCCTCCTGAACTCAAAGCAGTGGTTCTAAATGAAGTAGTTTCAGCACTCTCAGATAAATTAGAGAAAATGCAAGAAATATTAAATAAACAGATTGAAAACATCAATATCAGTGATATTTCTTTAGAAAAAATAGCCTTAGATTCTGAAACACAGTTACCAAAACTCAATCCAGAACTAGAAGTCAAGTTAGACAGAATAATTAAACTTGGCGATAAAAACGAACAAGTAACTAAGTTACTAGAAGTCAGTTCCGCTCTCAGTGAAGAACTTAATGCTCAGTTGAAAAATATAAATAAAACGAGTACTGTATCTGATCTTAGTGATGATGAGACTCAAAGCATAAAAACAGAAGTTTTACAGTTACTCGGTGATTTAGATAGTGAATTTAAAATAGAGATTAAAGATTTCAGTGAATTTAAAATAGAGATTAAAGATTTCAGTGAATTTAAAATAGAGATTAAAGATTTCAAGGAAGAGAGTCTAGGAAATGATGAAAGCATATCTAGCATAGGCTTAGAATCCATACAGGTAGATCAAGCTCCACTCAACAGCGATAGTCAAAATAAAGACAATAATCTACTCTTTCATAAAGAAGTAAAACTAAGTCACAGCCGCAATCCAGAAACTATAAATACTGCTATGAAAGCAGCAGAGCTAGTAAGAACCTTACCAGACTTAGTTAGAGATACGAACCCTAATTCTAGTCGTGAATTAAAAATAAAACTGAATCCAGAAGAGCTAGGAACAGTAGATGTAACCATCAGTAAAAATGCTGATCAGCAGATCTCAATTCAACTCAGTGTAACAAATGAAGCAGCAGAAGAAACTTTAAAGCATAAAATATCGGAACTTACAGCAGCACTAGGTGATAAAGGTGTCTCTATCAGTGATATCAATATTAGTAAATCCAGTTCAGGTAATTTAAACGATAAAAACCCAGAAGGGAAAAATTCTTTTAATGAAGGGAGAGAGGAGCAGAAAAAAAGACAAGAAAGTAATCAGCATCAGCAAGATGACAGGACTAAAGATCAATACAGCTTTCAAACAGAGTTGTTTAGCATTTTAAGGTAAAAGCCACTATCCATAAGGTAATTAAAAAATAAAAAAAATTTAAAAGGAAAAATTTATGCCAGTAAGTCCCGCAGGAGCCAAACCACCCACAACAACCACAACCACACCAACACCAATAACTGGAACTAAAAAAGCAGGAACCAAGGATACACCAATAGGTGGAATAATAGATCAAGCAGCTATAGATAAAGCAGTAGCTACCACTAAAAAGAATGGTGGAGCGACCAGTGATTTTGATCCAGACATGTTTATCAAGCTACTATCAGCTCAATTACAGAACCAGAGCCCTTTTGACACAGTAGAAACTGATCAAATCGTACAACAGCAAGCTGTTATAGCTCAAGTTGAACAAGCTGCACAGCAAACTAAAGCTGTTAAAGAACTGAATACGACTCTCACGACTGAATTACAAGGATTAAAACTTAGCATTAAGGAAATTAGAGATTTTGTAATTATGGGTAAAGCTCCGACCACTACAGGAGGAAAATAATATGACTTTTTTTAACAACCTCACTGGCACTCTAGCGACAAATATCGGCAAAGGTGTACTTCAAGGTCTGAAGCAGTCCGTTAAAGATCTGAGTGGCGGTTCTAATGCATTAAATAATTTCGCTTCACTGATAAATAGTGATGCCACCAAGGTGAATAAAAGCGAAACTGTAAATTTAAGCGACTTAGATATCACACCTGGAGAGCTTAGCAATATTCTTAAATTAAGAGAAACTGCTTTAGCTCAAGGCTCAGAAGAAATTATGTTTAATTTCCGCAATCAAAAATATCAAATGAATATAGAATCATTCGATATGAAGCTTGTATAAGATAGTATTATTTCAGTCCTGAAGCTGCACGTTCAGCAACAGTGCCAAGATAGATAAAAGCTATATACAAATACTGCTATCAAGAAGCTTGCTCTGTAAGCTTCTTATCATAATGCTTCATAGCATAATAAGTCTGACCACTCTGTATAAAACCACTCACTATCATATAAAGTAAGGCACCAGTCGGTAACGGAATGAAAAACATCATCCCCGTCATCATGACTGGCATCATAGTAGTCATAGTCTTCTGCATCACTAACTGCGGATCTTCTTCTATTTTCTTAGGATCATCTGGAAATTTAGGAGCGTTTAAATATGATGAAAGCCAGACGCTGAAACCAAATAAAGCGACCAGAATTAACACATCAAAATTCACAGTACCTTTCTTCACGTCGTAGACACCAGTAGTCCCGAAGTCTTTAATAAAGAAGAATGATTCTGGCTGCTGAGAAGCAGGTAAATAAGCCTGTACCTTAGCAGTACCACCAGCTTTTACAGCAAGCACCTTCGCCGTACCATCAGGTAAAGTCTCTAAAGAAACATATTCATTTTCTTTTTTATCACCGAAGAAACCCCATTTAATTAAACTATTATCAAACTCAGCATCGCCCATTAATTTAGTCGGTTGAATTATAAATTCCTCACCTTCAAGTAAAGTCACTGACTTACTATTTAAAGCGATTCTAGCGCGCTTACCTTCAGCATTAACATAGATTTCAGCTTTAGTAGAAGCTTTTACTTCTTTCTTATGCGCATCAGCAGCTTTTACTACCTTTACATCCATGAATATAGGCTGATCTTTAAAAGGCGTACCGGAGAAAGTCCAGAACAGACCAATCAAAATAGGCATCTGAACCAATAATGGTAAACATCCACCTAATGGATTAATTTTATTATCCTTGTAAAAAGACATCATCTCCTGCTGAAAGCCTGAACGCAGGTCTTTAAGCTTCTCTGGATTATCTTTGAGTTTTTCCTCTTTCTTCTTAAGGTCTTCCTGAAGCTTTTTAAGCTTAGGTTGTACTACCTGCATTTTCTTCGTACTTTTAATCTGTTTAAAAGTAAGAGGCGTCAGTATAAGCTTTACGATAGCTGTAAGAAAGACTATAGACCAGCCAAGACTATTTAAACCGATAGTCTTTAGAAGTGTGTGGAGCTCATTCAGTAGAGGAATGAAAACGGAGTAAGTTATTACAGAAATATCCATCAGAAAATTACTTGAACTAAGCTAGTATAGCTAATTCTTGCTTAACTAAGTCAATAATCTCATAAGGGGTATCTGCAACTTTTACATTAGCAGCCTCAAAAGCCTCTCTCTTAGACTTAGCTGTACCTTTATTACCAGCGATAATAGCTCCAGCATGTCCCATTCTTTTCCCTGGAGGTGCAGTAACACCAGCTACATAACCGATTACAGGCTTTCTAACATGAGATTTAATATATTCAGCAGCCTCTTCTTCAGCAGAACCACCGATTTCACCTACAAGAATAATCATCTCAGTCTCTGGATCATTCTGGAAAAGTTCTAATGACTTAATCTGATCTATACCAATAATCGGATCACCACCAATACCAATAGCAGTAGAAATACCGATGTCAGCCTGTTTTAAACCTAAACCAATTTCATAAGTCAAAGTACCAGATCTAGAAATTAAACCTATTTTACCTGGCTTATAAATAGATCCAGGGTGAATACCTATCAAACACTCACCAGGAGTGATAATACCAGGGCAGTTAGGACCATTAACTAAAGTACCATTAGCTTTAGCAGCAGCATGCAATTTAACAGCATCCTGTGGTGGTAAACCTTCAGTGATAACTGATATTAAAGGAATCCCAGCTTCGATAGCTTCTAAAGCAGCATCTAAAGCGAAATATGGTGGAACGAAAATTACTGAACAATCTACTCTGAAATGTTTAGTCGTTTCATAAACTGTATCAAAGACTGGAATGCCCTCAAAATCCTGGCCGCCTTTCCCCGGAGTGACCCCAGCTACGATATTAGTGCCGTAAGCTTTCATCAAACGAGCGTGCGTACCGCCCATAGTTCCTGTAATCCCCTGTACGATTACGTTTGTATTTTTATTAATTAGTACTGCCATTTTTTAACTCTCTTATTATATTCGTTTCTCTATAATTAAGCCTTAGCTGCTAAGCTAACAGCCTCTTCTACTGCCTTCTCTAAAATATTAGTCATCGGGATACCAGCTTTATCCATAATAGCTTTAGCTTTATCCTCATTATTACCGACTAATCTTACGACCATCTTCGCATCAGGTCTTATCTCTTTGTAGTAAGCTAAAGCTGCTGCAACCTCGTCACAGGCAGTAATACCACCAAGTATATTAACTAAGAGTACTTTAACATCATCACTAGAAGAGACTAAATCTAAAGCTCTTTTCACGTGATCCTTATTAGCACCACCACCGACATCTAGAAAATTAGAAGGCTTACCACCTTTATGTAAAACTAAGTCCATAGTCGCCATAGTAAGACCAGCACCATTACAAAGTATGCCGATATTTCCTTCAAGCTCAACTATATTTAGACCGCACATTTTACCTCTAAATTCTCTATCGCCTAAATCAGATAAGTGATTAACTAATTGACCAGCGAATCTAGGATGTCTACCTGTAGAATCTTCGTTCAGAGTAATTTTTCCATCTAAAGCGATGAAATTATCATCACCATCTATGATAAGTGGATTAATTTCAGCTAAATCACAGTCAAATTTAGTCCATACTTGCCATAATTTATCGACTATAGCGGCAAATTTAATTAACTGAATCCCCTGTAAACCAACTTTAGCAGCTAACTCTCTAGCGTAAAAATTAGAATAATTAGCTCCTGGAACTGGAACTATCTGAATATTTTCAGAAGTTTCTATCTCAATTCCCCCCTCAGCAGAAGCCATAAGGATAGGACCTCTATAAGCTCTGTCGATTAGTATTGCTAAATAAATTTCTTTTTTAATAGTAACTTTTGGCTCTACTAAAATAGTCTTAGGTAATTCACCTTTAATCGGTAATTTAAAAATCGCCTGTGCTTTATGGTAAGCATCTTCTTGATTATCAGCGAACTTAATCCCACCAGCTTTACCTCTACCACCAGATAAGACCTGTGTTTTAAGCGTTTTAGGAAAAGACTTAGCAGGTATAGAGAATACCTCTTCTGCACACTTAATAGTCTGCCCCACTGGAGTTGGTATACCTAACTCTCTAAAAAGTTCCTTAGCTTCAAATTCAAATAGTCTCACAGTTAAATTCCTTCTTCTAGGGTTATATTGTATACCAAAAATTTAGGGAATTTAAAATATCTAGTGTTTTTCAGCAAATCCTTAAGTTTGAAAATATCACGTGACAGTTTTCAAATCACTCAGTGTGGAATAAAATCAATATATGGTAATTGATTTTGAGCTAAATGAAACCCAAAAAGAACTTCAAAAATTAGCGAGTGATTTTGCAAGAAAAGAGATACTGCCACAAGCAGAACTTCATGATAAAGAGTCTAAATTCCCACTAGAAATAGCACAGAAAGCTTTCGAAGTAGGTTTAATGAACCCAGGGTTCCCCGAATATGTAGGTGGACTAGATCTCGGCATTTTAGAGGAATGTATTATCGCAGAAGAGCTAGGAGCTGCTTGTACTGGTATAGCCACCGCTCTAGGAGCTAATATGCTAGCTTCAGCACCACTCATAGTAGTAGATAATCATGAAATTAATAAAGAATTTTTAGCGCCGATGATGGAAGAAGTACAGTTTGCTTCTTACTGCGTAACAGAACCCAATGCTGGCTCAGACGTAGCTGGAGTGCAGACTACAGCTAAAAAAATAGGCGATGAATATATTATTAATGGTAATAAGCAGTGGATCACTGGTGCTAAATACGCTAAATGGTTTTACGTCTTAGCTCAAACCGATGCTAGTCAAGGTCACAAAGGACTTTCTGCATTCGTAGTACCAGCAGATACTCCTGGAGTAACGGTTAATAAAAAAGAAGATATGATGGGGCAGAGAGCGAGTAGCACTCACCCAGTAACTTTTAAAGATGTTAAAATCCCAGCTAAATACTTACTCGGTGCAGAGGGAGATGGTTTCAAGATATCCATGAAAGCCTTCGATAGAACACGCCCAGGAGTAGCTGCTGGTGCAGTAGGCATTATTAAAACCTGTAGAGATTATTCTATTAAATACTCACTAGAAAGAACTTCCTTTGGCGTACCTATCGCTATGCATGAAGCTGTTAGTTTTATGGTGGCGGAAATGGCTATGGATCATGAAGCTGCTCAGTTATTAACTTGGAAATCAGCTTGGATGATAGATAAGGGTGAAAAAAATACTAAATTCGCTTCTTTTGCGAAAGCTTTCGCTGCTGATGCAGCGATGAAATCAGCCACTAATGCAGTTCAGGTCTATGGTGGCTACGGATACTCTAAAGAATATCCAGTAGAAAAATTAATGCGTGACGCTAAAATCTACCAAATTTATGAAGGTACTTCACAGATTCAGAGGCTGATTATTTCTAAAGAAATTTTTCTTAGAAGTAGTTAAACTAAGCCCTTAATCAATGTTAAAATCTTCCTTAATGACTACTCAAACAAAGTATCAAATGGTAATCGGACTTGAAGTTCATGCTCAGCTCAAGACAGAAACTAAACTTTTTTGTAGCTGCTCGACTAAATTCGGAGCTAAGCCCAACCAGAATACCTGCCCAATCTGCATGGGTTATCCAGGTGTATTACCTGTACTAAATAAAAAAGTAGTGGAATTCGCGACTAAGGCTGGTCTTGCACTAGACTGTAAAATAGACCCTAACTGCAAATTTGATCGTAAACAGTATTTTTACCCTGATTTACCGAAAGGATACCAGATCAGCCAGTTTGATAAACCAATTTGCTCTAACGGTAAATTAAAAATTTTTGATAAAGATATAGGTATAGTACGTATTCACATAGAAGAAGATGCTGGAAAATTAGTTCACAACTCAGATAATAGTGCTGATAGGCTTCATGGTTCAGATTATAGTTTAGTTGATTTAAATCGTGCAGGAACACCTCTTATAGAGATAGTTTCAGCTCCAGACATCCGCAGTGGTGAAGAAGCAGTAGCTTATGTAAAAGAATTACGTAAAATTTTAATGGCTTTAGATGTCTGTGACGGTAATATGCAAGAGGGTTCCCTTAGATGTGATATTAATATCAGCTTAAATAAAGCAGGAGAACCATATGGAACTAGAGCTGAAATAAAAAATGTAAATAGCTTTAGGTCTATAACTAGAGCCATAGAATATGAGTTTAAACGTCAATCACAGCTTTTAGATTCAGGGGAGAAGATTGTACAGGAAACTAGATTATTTGAAGAGAATTCTGGTAAAACCTTCTCTATGAGAAGCAAAGAAGACTCGCATGATTACAGATATTTCCCAGAGCCCGACTTAGTTCCTTTAAATATCGATTTAGATTTTATTACTAAAACGAAAGAAGAATTACCAGAACTGCCTAGCCAAAAAAGGCTTAGATATGTAGCTGAATTCGCTGTTACAGAAGAAGCTGCAACTATTATTAGTGATGATTTTGCTTTAGCTTCTTTGTTCGAAGGAACTATTATTTTAGGTGCTGATTCAGTGAAAGTCGCTAACTGGCTAACTGGTTCGGTCTCTGCATACTTAAACGCTAATGAAACCTCGATTAATGAAACTAAATTAAGTGCTGAAAACTTAAATGAAATGATTAACCTAATTCAAGATGGAACCATTTCCGATAATATCGCTAAAACATCGATTATAAATACTCTTCTAGAAAAAGGTGGTTCTGCTGTAACGATAGTAGAAAAAGAAGGTCTAGCTCAGATAGCAGATCCAGCTAAAATTGAAGCGATAATTTCTGATATCATAAAAGCTAATCCTACTCAAGCAGAGCAATTCAAGCAAGGTAATATAAAAATCAAAGGATTTTTTGTAGGGCAAGTTATGAAAATCACTCAAGGTAAAGCTGCACCACAGTTAGTTAACGACTGTTTAGATAAATTACTCAGCTAAGTCCATGCACTGTTGCCGAACTCCAATTTCTACGTTTTCAGAAGGTTCTATAAATATTATGCTGGAGCACCAGGAGCCTTAGCTGCTCCTTGCCCAGAACCGCTACCTAAAGCTTTTATACTATCCCTAGTGAAATAAATCAAATCCTTAACCCCAGGTATACTCGCAAACGGACCAACACCTCTCATCGCATCTTTTACCAGTTTAAGTAAAACTAAACCAGCCCCACCATAAATTAATTCATTTTTTTCTATCGGTTCACCAGCCATAGCCTTGCTAGCAACTAAACCAGCTAAGCCTACTTTTGCAAGACCATTTGTGGCGTCTACAACCCCGGGCACTGCTGGAGCTTGCCATTTAAACCAAGTTTTAAAAGTATTAATAAAATCAGTCGCTGAAGTAAGAGCTAAAAGCCCAGCTCCACCTAAAGCTGCATGCGTGAGTAAACCATTAGTTTTTCTACTTGTTCCAGCTTGATTTAAAGCATAACCAGTAGCTGGAATTATATTTTCGATTATGCCTGAAGCAAAATTAAAAACTTTTGCTGCCGAGTCTTTTAAAAATCCTAAACCACCAAGCCAAGCACCAGAAGCTTGCGGATCTAGATTTAGATTCTTAGGATCTGAAGAATTTTCTATATCTTGGATAGCTTCTGCATAAGGAGAAATTCCATTATTATGAGAAGGTAGCACCGTTAAAGCTGAGGAATTAGGTGATACAACAGCCAAAGCTGAAGCATTTCCTCGATTCCCATTAGATGGATTCTCTGGTGAATATGAAACCATACGCCCAGAATTATCTATACCAACAGACGGGGAAGCTGTAAGTGGATATGATTCTCCCCTTAATGGCTTATTAGTGGTCTGATTTACAGCCAATTAAAATACCCCTTTTACAGGTAATTTATATGAGATTCTATTTTCGGACAATCCCATATAGAATAAAAAGCTGTAAATATATTTTTTTGATAAATAAAGCTTTCAATATCTTTTCCCTACAAAAAACATTAGCAGCAAGCTAAAATTAGATTTTAAGAGACGAGCAAATTATATTAAATTAATTCCAGCTCTGTTTAAAACATGAAAGAAAACGCAGAAATAACTACTGGTGCTAAAGCTCTGTTGAAAGAGTTAAGAAAACACGGTGTGAAAAGATTCTTTGGCTACCCTGGTGGTGTCCTACTGGGTCTTTATAACGAACTCTATAATGAAGAACATTTATTACACATCTTAGTCAGACATGAACAAGGCGGCTGCCATGCAGCAGAAGGCTATGCGACTACCAGTGGTAAAGCTGGTGTAATGTTAGCCACAAGTGGACCTGGCAGTACTAATTTAGTATCTGGAATCGCTAACGCTTATATGGACTCCACTCCAATAGTCTGCCTGACTGGACAAGTACCTACAGCTGGTATCGGAAGTGATTTTTTTCAGGAAGCAGATATTTCTGGGATTACTTATCCTATAGTAAAACATAGTTATCTAGTAAAAAAACCTGAAAACCTCGCTAGATGCGTAGCTAACGCTTTTCATATAAGTACTACTGGTAGAAAAGGTCCTACATTAGTAGACATGCCAAAAGACGTTCTAAATGGTTCTTACACTGTCACTAATGAAAATACTACAGATAACTATAAGCCTGATATTAAAGGTTATAAACCTAAAATTCATGGAAATCCTCGCCAGATCACTTTAGCTGTAAATAAAATTCTAAAAGCTAAAAGACCAGTTCTTTATATCGGTGGCGGTGTAATTCACGCAGGTGCCTCTAAATTAGTTCAAGAATTAGCTGAAAGCTGCATGCTACCAGCGACTACCACTCTTATGGGGAAAGGGGTAATACCTCACAGACATCCGTTATTTATGGGCATGCTTGGCATGCATGGCACAGCCTACGCTAATTACGCCGTTTATAACTGTGATTTACTTATAGGTATCGGAGTTAGATTCGACGACAGAGTGACTGGAAAGCTAGAAGCTTTCGCTCCAGATGCAGATATTATCCATATAGATATAGATCCTGCTGAAATAGGTAAAAATAAAAATATGCGTCCCGAGGTAGATATACCTATAGTCGGCGATGCTTATCATATACTAAAAGATCTTCTTAAAGAGATAAATCATCGCAAAGTCAATAGTGAAGAATGGCTCAAGAAAATAGAAGAATGGAAAAAAGAGTATCCTCTTGATCATGACCCTATTTCAGACAGATATATCAGTCCGCAGCATATTTTAAAACATTTCTCTAAGGAGCTTGGCGATAAAGCTATATATTCAACAGATGTAGGTCAGCATCAAATGTGGGCAGCACAGCACTGCGACATAAATCATCCTCGTCAATGGCTCACTAGTGGTGGAGCTGGAACTATGGGCTATGGACTTCCAGCCGCTATGGGAGCTGCTGCTGCACTTGAAGATTCTAAAGGTACTGCTGAAGACAGATCTACTGAAACTGTGGTAAATATCACTGGTGATGGTAGTTTCCAGATGAATATTCAAGAATTAGGCACTTTAAAAGCTTATAACCTAAAAGTTATAAACTGCATATTTAATAATAATAATCTTGGCATGGTAAGACAGTGGCAGGAGCTTTTCTATGAGGGAAATTACTCTCATGTAGATTTAAAACACGGTAGCCCAAACTTTTCTAAAGTTGCAGAAGCCTATGGTCTTAAAGGCTATAGACCTGAGACTAGAGATGAATTAGAAGAAGTAATTAGAGAGTCGATAAGCGATGAAGAAGCTACTGTAATTGACTGCCCTATGGCTTATGATATGAATGTCTGGCCTATAGTACCAGCTGGCGGTTCCAATATGGACATGATGGGTATCGGTAACAGTACTTTAAAGCTAGACACACCAGAATTTGATACCAGTGATTATGTCTAAATGTTTAGATACCATTGAAAGCAGCCAAAAGACAGAGCTTGAAGTTCGTGAGCAGTATCAGAATGATCAAATTCAAGTCATAGGCGCAAGGCAGCATAATTTAAAAAATCTAAACGTCAACATTCCCAAAAACAAACTAGTGGTCATCACTGGTGTAAGTGGCTCTGGGAAAAGCAGCCTTGCCTTCGATACTATTTTCGCAGAAGGTCAAAGACGTTACATAGAAAGCCTTTCAAGCTATGCAAGACAATTCTTAGGTCAACTCGATAAACCAGATGTAGAAGAAATTAAAGGGCTTAGCCCAGCCATAGCTATAGATCAAAAATCGACTTCTCATAATCCACGCTCTACAGTCGGTACTGTAACTGAGATATATGACTACTTCAGGCTACTCTTCTCTCGTACTGGTACTCCCCACTGCCCAGTCTGTGATACTAAAATCGAAGCCCAAACTATAGATCAGATTATAGATAGCATAATGCTTCTAGAAGAGGGGCGTAAAATACTGATACTCGCTCCATTATTACAGGGAAAAAAAGGGGAACACCAAAACCTTTTCTCAAGCCTTAAAGCCGATGGCTTTATGCGCATTCGTATCAATGGAACGCTTTATACGCTAGAAGAAGCGATCAAACTCGATAAAAATAAAAAGCATGATATAGATCTAGTTGTTGACCGTATTGTTATCAAAGATAGTGCAAGAAGCAGAATCAATGACAGCGTTAGCCTAGCCTTAAACAAAGGTGAGGGGAAAGTTATTATACAAGAACTCTTTGATGATGAAAGCTCTAAAGATCATCTATTCTCAGAACTATATTCCTGCCCTAATGGTCACGGTAGCATACCAGAATTAGATCCTAAATTATTCAGCTTCAACACTCCACATGGTGCTTGTTCACACTGTTCTGGGCTTGGAGTCGAATTCGATTTTTCTGCTGAATTAATAATCCCGAATGATGAATTAAGCCTTAAAGAAGGAGCTATCGCTCCTTGGGCTAAAACGAATAATGTTTACTACGAAGCATTACTAGACGGACTTTCTAAAAAGCTCGGATTCTCAATAAATAAAAAATTTAAAGATTTAGGCGAGGATAAGCAGGAAATTATCCTTCATGGCTTAGAGAATGATCTCATTACGATAAATACTGATAAATATCCCAGCCTTGGCTACGCAAACTATCAAACTCATTACGAGGGAGTTATACCTCAACTAGAGAGAAGATATAAAGACACTAACTCTGATTCATGGAAAGCCGATATAGAGAAATTTATGATAGAGAGGCCTTGCCCTGAGTGTCAGGGTTCTAGACTAAGGGCTGAAGCGCGTGCAGTAAAAATAGCGAAAAGAAGTATCCATGAACTATGTGGACTATCCATAGAAGATCTATATAATTTTTTTGAAGAATTAAACAGTAAACTAACTGAAACTCAAAAACTAATCGCAGAGAAGCTTTTACATGAAATTAAAGTTAGACTTAAGTTCTTAATCGATGTTGGGCTTGAATATTTAAGCTTAGCTCGCACAGCTAAAACACTCTCTGGTGGCGAGGCTCAACGTATTCGCTTAGCTTCACAGATAGGCTCTGGTCTCTCTGGTGTTCTATATGTTTTAGATGAACCGTCTATTGGCTTGCATCAACGTGATAACGCTCGTTTGCTGAAAACCTTAAGGCATCTTCGTGATCTTGGTAATACAGTACTAGTCGTAGAGCACGATGAAGATACCATGAAGCACGCTGACTGGATTATTGATATAGGATTAGGTGCTGGAGTACATGGTGGAAGTCTCATAGCTGAAGGGAAGTTTGAAGATATATTAACTAATACCGAATCTCTAACAGCAGCTTACCTTTCACGCAGAAAACAGATTCCCGTTCCTAATAAATACAGGGATGGTAACGGTAGCATAATTAAATTAAATGGCGCAAAGGCTAATAATCTTCAGAATCTATCTCTAGATTTACCTTTAGGAAAGTTTATCGCTGTAACTGGAGTCTCTGGTTCAGGTAAAAGTACACTAATAAATGAATTACTCCTACCTGCTGTTCAAAATAAATTAAAGTTAAAAGTCGCTTTTCCGAATAATATCAAAGATATTCAGGGAGTAGAGAATATAGATAAAGTAATAGTCATAGACCAAAGCCCTATAGGTAGGACGCCTCGCTCTAATCCTTCCACTTACACTGGTACCTTTGATCCAATCAGAGAGCTGTTCAGCCAAACCATAGAAGCTAAGGCTAGAGGATATAGCCAGGGAAGATTCAGCTTCAACGTAAAAGGTGGCAGATGCGAAGCCTGCTCTGGGGCGGGTCTCATCGAAATAGAAATGAATTTCTTACCATCAGTTTTCATTAACTGTGAAGTATGTAAAGGCAGAAGATATAACAAAGAAACTTTAGAAGTTAAATACAAAGGTAAATCCATTTACGATGTTTTAGAAATGACAGTAGAAACGGCGGTAGAATTTTTTGAAGCCATCCCGAAGATAAAAAATAAACTACAGACCTTACACGACGTGGGCTTAGACTATATTAAACTAGGTCAATCAGCTACCACCCTCTCTGGAGGTGAAGCACAGAGGGTTAAGCTCGCAAATGAGCTTGCTAAAAGATCTACAGGTAAAACCTTATACTTACTTGATGAGCCAACCACAGGCCTTCACTGGCATGATATCGAATTATTACTACTAGTCTTAAATCGTCTAGTCGATTCTGGAAACACTGTGCTTGTTATAGAACATAATCTAGATGTGATTCGCCAATGTGATCATATTATAGATTTAGGACCAGAAGGCGGTGCTAAAGGCGGTCAAATAGTGAAAATTGGCACTCCAAAGCAATTTGTTAAGGATACTGATACCCACACGGCTAAGTTTTTAGCTATGATGGACTAATGCAAACTGTTCTTGAGATTGGAAGCGGAAGTTATAAACTCTGTAAACTTGGTGCTTTCAGTGAAAAATTTGAAAGCAGTTTAGGTAAAAACCTTATAGATTTAACTAAAGCTAAAAGACTTAATCCTGATTCTATAAAAGTTGCTATAAAAAACCTAGATGAAAAAATTCTTCCATTTCTAAAAGCACGTGGAGTAATCAGTCCAGAGGTACTTGTCTTTGCTACCGCAGCAATAAGGCTCAGCATGGCAGATCCACTTAAGAGTGGTGAGAATTTTCTTAAAGAACTGATTAACAGAGGCTTTAAAAACATTAGAGTATTTTCCGAAGAAGAAGAATGTCTTTATGGAGCAAAGGCAGTCATAGACGAAGTTCGTGCATTAAGACCTAATTTAAAAAACTTTCTAATATTAGATACTGGTGGTGCTAGTCACCAACTCGTACAAGTAGTAAACCTTGAGCCTGTAAAGTATAGATCTTTCCCCATTGGCTCTCACACCGATTTAAGCATGAACAATTTACCTGATTTAATTAGTGAAGGATTTTCAGAAAGCTCAAACTTAGTAATACTAGGCACTACAGGACAGATACTAGCTGGAGCAGATAGCCTATCTAGATCTCGAGATATTTACAGTGACATAGAATCACTGAATACTAGATTAGAAGCTGCCTCCATCACAGAACGCAAAATAGTTTTAGAGTATATGGTTAGTGATCCTAAGATCAAAGAACTTTTCGTCGAATATCGCTTAGCGATTCTACCCCAGGCAATTAAAATCATCTTAAACGTTATGAAACAGTTGAAAAGCAATGCCCTACTAAATTCCAAGCAAGAAGCAATTCAATTTATCTCTAAAGTAGGGTTTTAAGTAAAACTTATCTAAGCTAAATTATTTACTAGCCAGTCTTTATAAGCAGTATTAATATTCATAATGGGTATTTGCAGTATAGCCGGGCAGGTATAGCTATGCTTCGCTAAAATTAATTTTTCTATCTCTGCATAGTTATCATTTTTAGTTTTCATGATAATTACAAATTCATCATTTTTTTCTAAATTACCTTGCCATTTATATATGGAATTAACATTAGAATAAATATTTGCACAAGCAATTAAACCAGACTCTAAGAGACTCTCCGCTAACAAATCTGCATTGGATTTAGAATCTGTAGTCGTGTATATAATGCAGAAGGTCATCGAAACTATATTATAAAATTAAATGAATAAAAGACCCTTGTTTAAAATTATTTTTGACTACCTGATTTAAATTTCCCCTTCATTTTCTTTCTATACTTATA
>JBMOEX010000016.1:0-26864 GCA_049314535.1 Vampirovibriophyceae bacterium
ATATCTAAGTGGTTATTCAACATAATCAACAAAATTTTCATATCGACAGCAATAACGGCTTGCTATTACCTTTAGTTAGCCAAAAAAAGCTTATCCTACCAGAAATTCAGAGGCAAAAGTTAGTTAATAAGCCTGCCAGTGACGAGAAATTACCAATTATTGTCCCAGATAACGAGAGTAGTGCTTACTCTCTTCTTAATGGTATTTTTGTTCCTAATGGTACAAAAACTAACGAAGTAATCACATTAATTCAAGCGGGTAATTCGAATATCCATTATGGAGAGCAAATGAATACAAGTTTATCCTTTAATGAAATCTTACATAATTCTTTAGAAAAAATAATTGAATCGGAAGCTGATAATCCTTTGATAAAAGATATCAAGGAGTATTTTGGTAGGTTAGAGAATCTATCAAATTTATTAGTGAATAGGAATTCAGAGGAGGTTAAACGAAATAATAAATCTTCACACTCTCCTCTTGTAATGAATCGTGAGACTTTTAAACAAGAAACATATTATCCATTAAAAGAATTTTCACTGAACTCAAATAGTTTAGAGCAATTACAGAATATAGTTTTAAAATCCTTAAAGGTGGAAGATGAGTCTAAATCCTCTCCAGCAAAAAGATTTGCGTTAAGATTTTTAACTAATACTGTTTTTATTGAGAATTTTAAATCAGAAAAAATTAATCAAGCTGTTATTCAAGCATTAAAAACAGATAAGGAACCTGCTGCTAAGAAAATCTATGAACATTATTTAACTACACAGCTTGGGAATTTAGAAACTAGTCAGAAAAAGGAAATTATAGATGTACTTGATAAAAATAATCGTTTATCCTCTCATTTAGCTCAGTCATTATTCCTGTCAGAACCTAGTTTAAAAGAGGGGATTGAAACAAAGGAATTCCCTGAAGTAAAGAATTTTGAAGATTTAGAAAAAATACTCGATAATCTTCATGCACATTCTAAAGCTGCTATGAATCAAGTAGATTTATTGCCATCTCAAATAAATCCTGATGCTAAGTATGGTATTGAAATTGAAATGAAATTAGCTGGTAAATATGGTGACAGGGATGATACTTCTCTTATTCAAAAATGCTTAAAGCCCTATGCAGGCTTTGTTGAGCTTGGCATTGATTTTCCAATTGACGATCCATCAACTAAAACAGGTGTGAAAGGCAAGATTTCAGAACTGAGGACTCTTTCGGGTGGTTTTAAGCTCAACCAAGAAAATCAGAGAAACCTTTTTGAAATTGTAAATATTTTTCATCAATCTCCAGATTTAATGCTTTTTTTAAGCCAGCATGTCCATTTAGATAAAGAATCTGTTAATCGTTCTGATTCATTATTGAGCTTAATGAAGAATAATAATAAGGTCACACTTGAAACTAAATCCTTAGATTTAGACACCATAGAGCTTAATCCAAATAATAATTTAGTATATAGCTATCAGGTACCTAATTTGATTGATCAAATGATAGTTTTAGAAGAATTGAAAAAGACCAAGCCCTCCGCTGACGCTATTGTAAAATCATTTGAACTTAATAAGAAATATGGAATATCTCTTGGTATCGCACAAGTTATGCTTACTGCTGTAGAAAATAACAAAGGTTACTTAATTCCAAATTTATTAAGACTGAATAGTCAAGGGAAAAATTACCTAAAAACTCATTATTTAGCTGAAAATGAAGGAAAAGATTTAATGCGCAAAATGATTAACATTAATCGTCAAGATGTTGTTGAATTTATTATAAATAAAAATGTGAATATGTTAACTCAGACTGATAAATCTGAAAATAATACACTGATGACTATTATATATGAATGCAAGGAAGAATTAGCAAATCGTATAATAGATAAAATACCAGAAGATAAGCTGGAAGAAGTGTTGACACAGGTTAATACATCGAAACGTAACACACTGATGATTGCTTTGTATAGAGATTATGAAGAATTAGCAAACCGCACAATAGATAAAATACCAAAAGACAAGCTCGGAGAAGTGTTAGCACAGGTTGATTCCACGCAACGCAACGCACTGATGATTGCTTTACGTAATGGTCATGAAGGATTAGCAAACCGTATAATAGATAAAATACCAAAAGACAAACTCAGAGAAGTGTTAACACAGACTAATATAGATGGAGATAACTCACTAATGATTGCTTTAAATAATAACGCTACTCAAATCACGGAAAGACTAAAAAAAGAATACAAAGCCTTAGGACTCACTGTTTGGAACCGAAAAACATTCATTAAAATGCTTGAATATGAATTCCTGTTACGGAAATACTAAAAAGAAATTTACACAAAGTTATTTACAATCCCCTATCACATTAGAATTCCCATAACCAAAGCTTAAAGTAATGTAGTTACTATGAACATAGGTATCTTAGTGCTCCCACACTTGCCACAGTTTTTTTGAGATCTTGGTCTCCTCCTAGTTTTTCTAAATAATGAATAATCAAGGACATCAATTTAATATGGACGACACTGCTGATAATTTTACCGTCGTGGATATTACTGGAGTAAAAGCAAAATCTAGTAGTTCTATAAAACAAGAATCTAAAAATCCAAAAAGCAAGCAATCACATTTCGAGGAAGATATAGAGCTGAGTTTAATTGATTCAGCTTTCAGTAATATATTTGAATCAGCAAGACCATGGAAAAATTATTTTATTATTCAGTCACATCTTTTTAGGGAAGAGGAGCTTGCATGCTGCTTTGACCTCGCTGAACATTTCATTAAAAATAGACATAGCTTAGCTTTAAAATTAATCATCATTAATCGCCTAGAAGCCTACAAGAGCTTAGATTACGAAATTACAGCTATCTCTAAATTAACAGCAGAAATATTACGAAATTTAGATGCCCAGCTCAGTATAGATGATCATTTAAACTCCTTTGGGCATAAGTTTTCACAGATATGTTTTGAAAATATTTTTTATCGAGATCTCAAGGATTTTGAGTTTAGTGCTTTAAGTAAGATTGACATAGATGAATCATTACAAGTAAAAATCAGACAAGAAGTATTCTTAGCTATGTCTAAAGCTGAGAATCGTTACCAAGACTCATTTACATTAGCCATAGATCATAATTCAGATAAACCAGCTTATCCTCACAAGAAAAAACGCTTCGATTTTATTATTATAGAAACTGAAAAAACTGATCTAGACTTTGGTACTAAATTTAAGCTTAAGTGCTTTGAGACTGAATTCACGGACTATATCAAAAATAATGCATTACTCTTAAATGAACAAGAGCTAAATAGCTGCGAGGAATTAGCTAAAGAGTTCATCAGATGCCGTCATGAAAATAATTACCAGAATCTATTTAACTTACTGAACATCAAAAAAGCTGCTGGCGAACACCTTTCATCCATAATCTGTGCTCTTATAGATATTTTTGCTAAATTAGACCTTAAACTCAAAGAAGCTAAACACCTAAGCCATGAGCTTTCTACAGTCATACAAGACTATCAAAAAAACAACTTGTGTAGCGGTCTCTGCTAATTATTTTTTCAATTCGGTACTAGTCTCTTTCTTATCTTTCTTAGCAACTAGTTCTAAATCCCAAAGAGCGATTTGATCTAGTAAACTATTCAAAACAGGTTTTAAAGTAGGGTTAGAACTCTTTAAAACTTCTACAGCTTTCATTAATTGCTTATCTTTACCATCTTCGGGAACTCTAGTACCGAAAGGGGCATTAGTATCAAAGAACCATGGTCCACGACTATTTTCATAATCATATTTCTCTAAACTGACCTCATAGTCTGGTTTTATACCTTTCTTATTAATATCAGTTTTATCTGGCGTTAAATACTTTGCAATAGTCACATTAATACCACTACCATTCTCTAGCTTATTAATAGCTTGAACTAAGCCTTTCCCAAAGGTCGTAGAGCCGACTAGCTCTGCTCGATTATTATCTCTTAAAGCACCACTAAAGATCTCACTTGCACTTGCGCTACTACCATTAATTAAAACCACCATAGGCTTATCAGTAGTAACCACTTTTCTTGCTTTAAATGAATTTATATAATTATTTTTATTAACAGTACTTACTATAACTCCATCTTCTAGAAACATGTCAGAGATTACCATTGCATTATTAAGTAAACCACCTGGGTTATTTCTAAGATCTATAATATAAGCCTTAGCTGATTTATCTAAATTATTGAATGCCGCAAGAACTTCCCCTACCGTATCTTTGGAGATAAAAGTACTTAAACGAACGTAACCAATATCATCAAAAATAATCTTAGCCTGTCCATCTGGAATAGCTTTGATAGGTATTCTATCTCGCTCAATAATTTTAGTAAATTTAAGCTTCTCTCTCTGCATCAAGAGTTTCACCTTAGTTCCAGCTGGACCTCTAATACGCTTTGCCGCTTCTTCAATTGATAAACCAGAAGTATTTTTATCATCTATTTCAAGAATTAAATCATTAGGTCTAAGATCCGCTTTAGAAGCAGGTGTCCCTTCTATAGGTGCTATAACAATTACACGCTGTTCTTTATCTAAACCTATTTGAATGCCAATCCCCGTAAGCTCAGCCTCTATAGACTCCTTCTCCTCATCAAAAGCTTTCTTGTCTAAAAACCTGGTATACCTATCTCCCAAACTCGCCACCATGGTCTCTATAGCTTTATTAGCATCTGCTTCAGTATGAATATATTCATCATAGCGGTGACGCCATATATTCCAATCCTGACCATTAAAAGAAGAATCAACGTAATCTTTCTGAATAATCAACCAAACCTTATCATAGAGATCTATGTATGGTGATTTAGTATCAGTTTCCTTAGCTGAACAAGCTATAGAAAAGATATTAATCAATAAAAAAACTATTAAGTAAAATTTACTATTTTTTTTTTGTTCTAGCACTTAATAAATTCTATCAGATTATTTTTTACCTTTATTTAAAAAGGGAATCGCAGAAAGGCTACCAAAAAAACAAATCAATACTGCAATCAACAAAGTGACAATAGTTGTAATGATGTAAAAACTAGGTTCAAGCTGGGTGAGTAAAGGATATTCAGCGTTAGAACTCATCTGCAATTGTTTATTAATCATCTCAAGAATAACCATTTTAAGATCCTCATTCTGAAGCTTCACTGCAATCACAAGAGCGATTAAAGAACCAGAAACCACACCAGTAGCACCTCCTAAGAAAAATACATCCTTCATTTTAATTTCATAATAAATATCTTTCATCTCAGTTTTAAAAAGATAAGAAGCTAAAAAACCACCAACGAAATATGTAAATAATGGGGAAAGGAAAGGCAGTAACAGTAAGGTATTTAAAGTAATAATTACCAAAGATGATATCAATATTGGCTTAAAATATGGATCTATTTTTATCATTCTTTTTTTTCTGTACGTGATCTCAGATAAGCTTCTTTAGTTGAATCTGGATAATACCATTTAACTAACTCATCTTTCTTTCCGATAGTCAGTGATTCTCCATTATCTGTCTTAAGTTCTAAAGCTCCTGCATTGCCAGAAGATAGAACAAAACCCTGTTTATCAGAAAATTCAAGATTTGAAGAATTAGGCTTTACATCACCCTCAAAGATAACCTTACCAGTCTCCGCAGAAATGATCTGCAACCAAGCTGCATCAGTCACTTTAACACTAAGCTTTCTAAGCCCTGTGTTAGTAGAATTTAGCAGCTCTTCTTTTTTAGCATCAAGCTCAACTTTATTTTCTGTAATTACTTCCTTCTCTGTTTTTTTAAGTTTCTTTTTAATTTGCTTATTTAAAGCTTTCTCTTGGATAGCAGTAGCATCACTCTTCTCCTGCTTTACTCTAGAAGCATTTTGTAAAAAGGAATTAGAGACAGTGACAAAAAAAACAAAGGCCACCAATAAATAAACTAATTTCTTAGAATCTAATTTATTCTGCAAATTATTGTTCTCTGGAAATTTCTTAATATGCCTGCCAGAATTACTTAAATTAATAAACTCTTGTGATTCTCTCGCTAGATTATAATCAATCAGCAGCCTATCACAGTTATCAAGCTTAAGTGTTTTTAGAAGTATTTTCAAAAAACCATTTAAGCATGCGTCTTCTGGCAGCTCATCACGTATACCTTCTTCAATATTAACGATATTACTGTAGCCTACTCGTGATTTTTCAGAAAGATCCTTTACACTGAGACCAAGTTCTGTCCTCTTGTTTTTAATAAGGCTACCGATTTTAGTTAAAGCTTCACTCATTAGATTATTACCTGTGGTTTAATTAGTGTTCCAGAATCTGCATCAGAAAGAGCAGCGACCCCTAAATATTCTCCAGACTCTCCTATACATTGTATAAGTTCGGAAGCTATTTTAGAAGAATTATTATAGGAAATAAATTTCCCTTGCTGTAAACCAAGAGAATCATCCTTATTAAACTGTAATCTAGGAATAGTAATTACAGAACTAGGTTCTAATAGATACTCAGAAAAAGTCTCTTTAGAAATATCCTCAAGCTTATATGAGCTTGCAATCTTAAGACCATTAGATTCAGTTCGAATCAATTTTATTAGATGGCCACCTAAATCACGCGCAAGAGATCTGACGTAAAAACCAGCTTGGCACTTAATTTCAAGGTGCAATAGTGGATACTTGTAATCTAGAACTGTGATTTGATCTACTTTTACTTTTCTGAACTGTACATCGTGTAAAGAAAGATTTTCTCCTGCACGCATCATCTCATAAAGCTTTTTACCATTAATTTTAATCGCACTATATAGAGGTGGTAATTGCTCGAATTCGCCAGTCATTTTAGACAAGCTTGCTTTAATAGTTTCAATATCAAGATCATCAGCATTGCGGTGAAAGACCTCTAAGGTTTCACCAGTTAAATCGTCAGTATCAGTGGTCTTACTTAAATCTACTATAGCTTCATAAGCCTTAGTCTCTGGCAAAAAACGTATTAGACGAGTAGCACTAGAAATAGCAATAACTAAAACCCCCTCGGCAAAAGGGTCCAAAGTACCACTATGACCTATTTTACGAATATTGAGTTTTTTTCTTAAAATTGCAACGACATCATGCGAAGTCATACCATCTGGTTTATGTATATTTAAAAAACCAAAATCAGCCATTATTTATTAGATTCATCAGACTCTACAGTTTTATCTATCAAGCTAATCAACTCTACAGAGTCTTTCAAGGATTTAGTGTAAATAAAATGCAATCTAGGAGCATATTTAAGATTCAATGTCCTAGCAAGCTCACCACTGATCATACCAGACTGCTGATCTAAAGCAGCTTTCGCTCCAGCTTGAACACCAATATCATCGATCAAATCAGAATCCATAATCGAGAAGTAAATCCTAGCAGAAGATAGGCTCGGACTCATATTCACGTCTATGATAGAAACCATCGCAGATAATCTATCATCTTTAATTACATTAGACCAAAGCATTCTAGCGACCTCTCTCTGTATCGCTTTAGAAACGCGTTCTCTTCTTTCGTATCCTTTCTTCAATTATTACCCCAATCTTTAATTACAAGTTACTGATTAAGCAGTCCTCGCTACTTCTTTGATCGTGTAGCAAAGAATCACATCACCTTCTTGAAGATCATTATATCTCTCAAAGCTAATACCACACTCAAATCCTTCTTTTACAGATTTAACATCATCTTTAAAGCGTTTCAAGTAATCTAACTTACCTTCATAAATCTGTACACCATCACGTAAGACTCTAGCTTTCTCATTTCTAGTAACTTCACCATTAAGAACATAACAACCAGCTATATTACGCTTATCCATAGTAAATATTCTACGAACTTCAGCTTGACCTAGATCACGCTGCTCTAAATCTGGTTCATGTAAGCCAAGCACAGCCCTGCCTACATCCTCTATTAGCTTATAAATAACCTCATATGACCTGATCTTAACTTTCAGCTTCTCTGCAAGCTTCGCAGTCTGCGAATCAGTACCGATGTGAAAACCTACTAACATAGCTCCCGTTGCCTCTGCTAGCTGAACATCATTAGCTGTAATAGAACCAGATTCAAACAAGACTGGCTTCACTAATACTTCTTCAGTAGAAAGTTTATTAAGTTCAGAAGCGATAGCCTCAGCAGAACCCTGAACATCAGCTTTAATGATAATTCTCATTTCCTTAGCTTGTCCTTCCTTAATCTCAGAAGCGAAAGAAGATATACCTTTAAATCTCTTCTCGTCTAATTCCTTCTCTCTTTCAATCTCAGAGACACGCTTAGCTTCTTGAATACTTGGATAAACTTTAATCGGATCACCAGCTTTAGGCACCCCGGAGAGTCCTAATAATTTAAGAGGCGTAGATGGACCAGCAGCTTTTAAAGCTTCATTATTCTCATTAAACATCGCTTTCACTCTACCAGAGACAGCTCCAGCAGCGATAAAATCACCTATTCTAAGAGTCCCATTCTGAACCAGAATAGTCGCCATAGAACCCTTATGGCGAGACATCTCTGCTTCTATAACAGACCCTACCGCAGGACGATTAGGATTCGATCTAATTTCATCAGATAACTCTGCATCTGCGACAAGTATAATCTTCTCTAAAAGCTCTGCTATATTAAGTTTCTTAAGAGCACTGATTTGCGCACAACTAATAGGTCCGCCATACTGCTCTGTTACTATGCCGTAATCAGCTAGCTGAGCTAAAACTCTATCGATATTGGCATCTGGTTTATCTATTTTATTAATAGCTACCAAGTAAGGTACTTTACTTTCACGGATATGTTTAATACATTCCTTCGTTTGAGTATTAATACCATCATCAGCTGCCACTACCAAAACTACGATATCGGTAATATTCGCTCCACGCCTTCTCATCGCAGTAAAAGCCTCATGACCAGGAGTATCTATAAAAGTAATAACCCTTTTATTACCATCATAATCTTCAGCTGCAACTTGATAAGCATTAATATGCTGCGTAATACCACCAAACTCTTGATCTACGATCTTACGACTATAATTGCGTAAACAATCAATCAAGGTAGTTTTACCATGGTCTACGTGCCCCATAATTGTAACAACTGGTGGTCTAGTAATTAGATTACCCTCAGTTTCATCTTCCTTGAGCGTATCGATTAGCTCTTCATTAGTAAGAGTATCTTCTTCATCCGTACTAACCAGATAACCTATTGATTCTAAATACTGGATTATTAAATCTTTCTCAACAATGTCATTAACAGTTTTAATGATCTTCCTCATAAAGAAATAAGTAATAATCTGAGTTTCAGGAATTTCTATTTTATGAGAAAGTTCTCTTACTGTCATTGAGTTTGCGACGTTAAATATTTTAACAACTTCTTCTTCTGGCTCTTGAGATTTAAATTTAAGCTTTTTATTGAATTTATTATCCTGGACTGTAGTTTTCTTAGCTCTACCTAAACCTTTTTTCCCTTGCACTCTGAGAGTTGGTGCAGCAACTCTATAAGGCTGTTGTTGTTGGGTAGCTTGCCTATTTGCAGAAGGGTTCAAAGAAAGTGACCTAACATTAGAAATGTCATCTATGGACTTAGTCACTCTATCCAAAGAAGGTTTTTGTAAATTATTTACTGATAAAGAATTTACAAAATCACTCAAGACTTCTGATTCAGTAGTACTAGAATCTTCAGTCGAAACTTGTTTTACAGATGGTATTTCCGTTAAATCAGAAACATCATCCTGAGAAGAAGAGAGACTACTGGCTGGATGAACAATATCTAAAGCCATAGTATCAGTCTTCATTTTATTAATTTCAGCATAAGAATCACTCACAGAAGAAACCTCAGATGCTTTATCCTCACTTAAAAGTGGATCTGGAGCACTCACCATTCTTCGCACTATGATTAATTTCTTTTTCTGAACAATTTCTTCCTCTGGTTTAGCAGACTTATCTGCAGATCTATGAGAGGAAGAGGAACTACGAACTAATCCAGCAGAGGCAAGAGCCTTGCTGCTTGAAGTTTCTCCAGCAAATTCATTAATAATAGAATTTATATTAACTTCATCTAAAATATTTTGTATAACAGCACCATCAATACAACTGGATGCCGTCTTAGGAAAAGAACCATATTTAGGAGCACACTCTAAAATTCTTCTGGTAATTTCTGATTGGATTTTCTTTTGGATTCGTGCATCCGTAATAGCGGCAGGAACACTGTCTCTTGCAAGGTCGTAAATTCTTATTTTGTCTTTAGCTGTCATAGACTCCTTCGATATTTAATATCATTTCATAGATCTGCTTGTATCTCTTGATACTTTTAATTTTATTTATACATTCAAGAGATTTACATAAATACATAGATCTACCAAACTGAAAACGACTGGGCATAAAAACTAGATCCTTACTATGCTGAAGCTGAATAAATCGGTACATCTCTTGACGATCTTTCTTTAGCCTGCAAGCTACGCAAAGTCTTAGCGTTTCTCCTCTCTCTTGCAATTAAACTCGTTCCACCTCCTCTTCATCTTGACTATCACTCTGAAACTCTGCTACAGCCTGAGCCTTAATATCGATTTTCCAACCAGTCAGCCTAGCAGCCATTCTTACGTTTTGACCACCTCTACCGATAGCTAAACTTAACTGATCTGAAGCTACAGTAACTTCAGCTCTCTTCTCTTTACCATCATCAAATAAAGCCACTGTCAGTACCTGAGCAGGGCTCAATGCACTAGAAATAAAATTAACCGGGTCTTCCGAATATCTAACTATGTCAATTTTCTCACTCTTAAGCTCTGAGAGTATATTCTGTATTCTAGAACCTCTAGAACCGATGCAAGCTCCAACTGGATCTACATCATCATTAACAGAAGCTACAGCAATTTTAGTTCTCTGACCAGCTTCTCTTGCCACAGCTTTAATCTCTACAGTCTTATCCTCTATCTCTGGGACTTCTATTTCAAATAACTCTTTAACTAAATTCTCGTGAGTGTGAGAAGCCACAATAACAGGAACTTTTCTATCTTCTCTATATTCCAGAATGAATACTCTAATTCTAGAACCAACTTTATACGTATCTTTTGAAAGCTGATATCTAAGAGGGATTTGAGCATCAAAGCTACCTAGGTCTACAACGACATTCGGTTGACCTGCAATAGTGTACTCTATACGCTTAATAATACCTGCCATAGTAGTACCCTGCCTAGTCTTGAATTCATCTCTCAGATTAGATTTTTCAGCTTCACGAATACGCTGAGTCATTATCTGTTTAGCTGTCGTAGCAGCGATTCTACCGAACTCAGCAAAATCCTCTGGGGTCACATCTAATTCGAGCACCTCACCTTCAAGTACGTCAGGAATATATTCCTGAGCTTCTTTTAATGAAATCTCTCTTGCTGCATCAGTAAGCTCAGCCACTACAGTCTTAGGTGCAAATATACCAATCTCACCAGCTTCTTCATCGTACTGAACCAAAATATTATCCTGATTAGTCAATCCCATCTTTTTCTTATATGCTCCACCGATAGCATCACATATAGCCCGAATAAAGGTCTGCTTGGGTATATTTTTTTCTGCTTCAAGCTGCTCGGCTGCTTCTACTAAATTTTTTCCAATATTGTACATAAGATGAAATAAGCCCTAACTAAAAAAAAAGTGAGACACAGGGCCTCACGGAGGAACTTTTATACCCTTAACATTATATACAAAATACTGCAAAATATCAGCTTTAAACAAAGCACTTTAAGATAATTTCAGACAATGCGCCATGTTAAAGTTAAGCAAATTCCAGAATCTATATAACACTAGAACTACTCAAAATGACTATCTGTCTCTTCTATCCCCAAGAATTCTCAACAGGTAGATGAAAAGATTAACAAAATCTAAATAAAGAGTCAAGGCTGATAAAATAGCAAAATTTGGATTATAGCCGTGAGTCTGTCCAAGCTCTTTAATCTTCTGCATATCATAAGCAGTTAAACCCACAAAAAGCACGACGCCTGCATAGTTAATCAAACTAGCAAGCCCAGTGCTATTCAAAAACATATTAACAACAGAGGTAATTACAAGACCAATCAGCCCCATTATCAAATAAGAGCCTAACTTCGTAAGATCCTTTTTAGTAGTAGCACCGTAAATAGCAGTAATACCAAAAGTAGTCGAAGCGATAAGGAATGTAGAGAAAATTGATTGAGCCGTATATATGATGAAAATAGAACTCAAGAGCACCCCATTTAAAGCTGCATAAATAAAGAAATTCACAGCCGCCATTGATGGAGACATTTTCTGTATATTTGCACTAAGATTCCACACCAAAGCCAAAGTACCAACACCAAGAACAATTAAAGTTAAATTATTAGAATAAAGTGCCTTCATTAACAGAGGATTACTTGACATAAGGAAAGCCACAGCAGCACTCGCAAGAAGACCTAAAAACATCCAATTAAAGACCTTCGCAACAAAAGTTTTTTCTTTCTCTACGAAAGATGAACCCGAAGCTCCATGTGAGTTAGAAAGGTCGAATGAATAATCTGACATAAGGCTAATCTTAGCAAAATTGACTAAAAAGTTCATTAATTCAGAGTTTTCTACAATAACCCACCATTTACGACATCTTAAATAAACCCACCTGAAAAGGCCTCTATAATTAATACATAGATGCCTTTTCCTTATTCAGATCTTAGAGAATATTTAGACGACGTGGAAGCTGCGGGTGAGTTAATTCGTATTAAAACCGAAGTATCCTCAGAGCTTGAAATAACTGAAATTACAGATAGAGTCTCTAAAAGTTTAGGCAGTGAAAATAAAGCTTTACTCTTCGAGAATGTGCTTGGTTACGAGATTCCAGTTCTCATCAATCTTATGGGCTCTCATAAGCGCCTAGAGATGGGCTTAGGAGTGGGTGATAACCCACAAGGCTATGATGCTATCGGTGAGCGTATTCGCTCACTCATTAAACCTGAACTACCTTTCACACTGAAAGATAAAATAGATAAACTTTTAGAACTAAGCGAGCTGAGACATATCATCCCAAAGAAAGTCAGCAAGGCAGTTTGCCAGGAGGTAGTGATATTAGCTGAAGACTCCCATAAGCTGAAAGGCACAGAAGGACAGAAACTACTAGATAAACTTCCTATACTTAAATGCTGGCCAGAAGATGGTGGACCATTTATTACGCTCACTTCAGTGTTTACCAGAGACCCAGATAAATTAGGAGCTGGCAGAAATGTCGGCATGTATCGTTTACAAAAATTTGATGACACTACCACTGGCATGCACTGGCACAAGCACCATGACGGTGCTTCAAATTACAGTAAAACACTAAAACATGGAAAACGCATGGAGATTGCCATCGCCATAGGTAATGACCCCGTGATTCCTTATTGTGCGACAGCACCACTACCACCAGGAATCGATGAAATGCTTTTAGCTGGCTTTATTCGCAATAAACCAGTAGAGCTAGTTAAATGCAAAACTATCGACATAGAAGTGCCAGCTAGCTCGGAGATAGTCCTAGAAGGTTATATCGACCTGAGCGAAGACCTTGTCACAGAGGGACCTTTCGGAGACCATACTGGCTTTTACTCGCTAGCTGATCTATATCCTAAATTTCACCTTACCGCCCTTACTCACAGAAAAAATCCTATCTATGTAACTACAGTGGTAGGTATCCCACCTCAAGAGGACTGCTACTTAGGTAAAGCTACTGAACGTATCTTCCTGCCGTTATTACAATTAATTTGTCCTGAAATTTTAGATATGAGTCTCCCTTGGGAAGGAGTTTTCCATAACTGTGCATTAATCCGTATTAAGAAAAAGTATGCTGGTCACGCTTTTAAAATCATGAATACCATCTGGGGGACTGGTCAGCTTGCTTGGACTAAATATGTAATAGTCTTCGATGAAGATGTTGATGTACAAAATTATTCACTGGCAGCCATGCATGCTTTAGGGAATACTGAGCCGCAGAGAGATTTTCTTTTCAGCAAAGGCCCTCTAGATATACTTGACCATGCTTCGCAAATCCAAGGCTTCGGATCAAAAGTCGGCATAGATGCGACTCGCAAATGGGAAGGTGAAGGATTTAAGCGCGAATGGCCAGATCTCATTACAATGTCAAGAGAAACCAAAGAACTCGTAAACAATAAATGGGATCAGTATTTTAAAAATTAAGATCCAGAAAAAGTTTATGCATCAGCTATTTCACTAGATAATTTATTAGTTAGTTCAGTATTTTTCTCACCACTAGCAGCGACTCCATTTTTAATATCTGAAACCGAATAGCCTTGCGCTATCCAACCATCTACTTGCTCTTTTGTATAACCAAATCTACCTAAATCTAAAGTATCCTGTGGCTTAGCACCAACATTTTTATTGTCATCTTCATCATCGCCATCAGCCTCTAACACAGGCTCTTCGGCTTGGTCAGCGACTGAAACTGATGTAGATTCATCTTCTCCGTGAATAGCAGCTTTTTCCAGCTCCTCATCCTGCTTATCAGATAACAGTGAATAAAAAACTGTCGCATCTCCATCACTATTAGGAGCACCACCAGCAGCGACAAGATCCTGTTTCAATAAACCTGCACGGTCTCTTGAGCCATTTATTGCATCTGAAGCAATGGGGGATTGGACATCACCAGCCCTTTTAGTATCAAAGCCTAATTTATCTAAAGAACTTCCATTTACTGCGTCCATATTTATCTCCTTTAATTGTTCTACTTTTACTTAATTAAGAAGCCGTTAAGAAATTAAGCGATCCGCTGAAAAATGCTTAATGTATAAAAAAAAAGAGTAACCCATAAGCCGGGTTTTGTGTTTAAAACGATCATCTATCTAGACTTACAATTACTTATAAGCTCAAGCGGGATCAAGCTAGAGAAGGCTTAGAATCCATAAATCTTCTCCTAACAGCTCTTGCCTTGCACCTTCAGCGGGGTTTACCGAGCCTAAGTCCTCACGAACCTAGCTGGTGTGCTCTTACCACACCTTTGCACCCTTACCATGACAAGCATGGCGGTATATTTCTGTGGCACTATCCTCACGCTCACACGCACTGGCCGTTAACCAGCTACCTAGATCCTACGGTGCCCGGACTTTCCTCTAGTTAAAACTAGCGATCGTTTGGGTTACTCAAACTTTGATTTTAAAATAAGCTGGATATTTTTTCATAAATACCTTCATCGCTTCATCATTTACTATCTGAGGATTCAGTTTCAAACTTTTTAAAAATAATAAATTAGCGAGCGATCTTAACTCAGCGAACCTCATACCCATTAAATCAGATTTATCTATGACATAATCTCGCACTAAGCCAGATTCTTGAAAAGTAAAATCTATATACTTAACATGCTCTATCATTATCTGAAAATCTTTAGCCAAGTTCATTCCAGCTTCCTGATTCATAATGTCACGCAAATCATTATTAATTAACTCGTAATCTATTTTCACTCGACCAATTAAATTAGAGCTATGTAGTTTTTTATCAAAGATCCCCGTATCCACGAGCTTTTTATGCTGAACTTCCAATGCCACTATATTTTTCAAAATATGCAAAAGTGCAAAACTCAAAGTAGAACCAAGATTTTTATCTAAGCTAGAAGACTCATTTAAAAATGAATTTTCAGAACCCTTAGAAGATAGATCGGTTAGAGCTTCTGCCCCTTGTTCATTAATGGAAGTTTTTTTATCTTTTTTAGACTTCTGTTTTAAAATCTTTATTTTTTTTTCTTTGGTTAATTCTTCAAAAAACATCTGAAGATACCTAGCGAAAACCAAGACCAAGACTACTGCACAAAGTATAAAAATAAGTTGCAGGTCTATCATAAAATTAAATTAAACACCAGTCTATAAGTTCTAGTCCATGCTGCCCTAGATATTGATTAGCTTTCAGAAAATGATCACAACCAATAAATCCCCTATAAGCTGAAAGTGGAGATGGATGAACCGCTTCTAGAATTAAGTGTTTATTCCTATCTATGAATTTACCCTTATTTTTGGCATGTGAACCCCACAGCATAAAGACCATATTGTTTTTTTTAACATTTAAAATTTCTATAATCTTATCAGTGAAAATCTCCCAACCTTTACCTGCATGGGAATTCGCTTGATTTTCTCTTACCGTAAGGCTAGTGTTTAAAAGAAAGACCCCTTGCTTTGCCCAACTAGATAAATTTCCACTTTTAGGAATTTTAAATCCTTCTATGCTTCTCTCTAATTCCTTAAATATATTTAGTAAAGATGGTGGAAATCTCACTTCATCTGGGACAGAGAAACATAAGCCATGTGCCTGAGCAGCACCATGATAAGGATCTTGACCAATAATTACTACTTTAGCCTTATCAAATGGGGTCAAACTAAAAGCATTAAAAATTTCAGACGAAGGTGGATAGATTTTATATAAAGATTTTTCTTCTAGCAAAAATTGCCGTAAACTCTGCATATAATCTTTAGAAAATTCCTCTTCTAAATGCTCTAACCAAGAAGGCTCCAGCTTAATAAGATTCTCAGCTTTTACGGACATGCTCACAACCTCTTTAAATTAAACTTTCACTAAATCTTCTATAATCGCCCCTTCATCTATAGCCTCAAGGAAGCGATACTCTGCTTTAATACCACTCTGTAACCAAGCCGATTGCATAGCCAAAGCCACAGTCTTAGCAACTTCCATCGAATCCACTACTGCAATTAAAGCAGAACCAGCTCCAGACAGCATAGTGCCCACAGCCCCAGACTCAAGACCAATATCTAAAACATAGCTCATACCTGGAACTAAACTTGCTCTATAGCTCTGATGCATTCTGTCTTTAAAGGCTTTTTTCAATACCTCAGTATTTTTAGAAGCAACAGCTGCAACCAAAAGACTGCTATAACCTATGTTAAATACTGCATCTTGATAATTAATCTGTGCTGGAAGCACAGCCCTAGCCTTAGCAGTTGGCACTTTAAAGTCTGGGGTAATAGCTACAAAAAAGAGATCTTTATTCCAAGGAAGCTTTATATAACTATGCTCAGAATCAGCATAAACACAGACTATAAATCCACCAAGTAAAGCTGGTGTAATGTTATCAGGGTGACCATCTAACTGAGTACCTATGCGAAGAATCTGATTTTGATCGTAAGGATAACCTAATATCTTATTAGCAGCCATTATTCCAGCTAATATCGCAGTACTACTAGAACCAAAACCACCTGTTAATGGAATTCCTGCTTGAAAATGAATTTTAATTTTAGGTGTCTTTTCACCAGCCTTTTTAAACACATGATCAAAAGAACGATAAACTAGATTATCTTTATTTGCAGGTAAATCATCCAACAAGCTTGCAGATGAAGTATAGATAAAATCATCTACAGAAGAAATAGATTCAAACTCAGTACTAAAATGATATTCATTAAATATATTCAGCGCAAGTCCAATAGAATCAAAGCCCGGACCTAAATTAGAAGTACTAGCTGGAACTTTAACAACAAAATTCATATTCAGCTCATTTTAACAGGGTTTAAATGGTAAATTTTGCATTTTTCAGAGTATCCTTAAGGAAGAATCGTAAAATTTTATTTTTAAGTGAATCTGATAGATGAAGAAAACAAACAAACCTGAAAACTCAAACTCTGGCTGCCTCTTAATCATTGGTCTTTTTTTTGGCGCTGCGATAATCAGTACTTTCCTTCTATATACCAATACTTATGAGCTGAGATCACTTAACACCGCAAAAAAATTACTCAGAGATTATAAAGTCTCAAAGGCTACTGCCTTACTAGAAAACGTTAAACTTCAAATAAAGAATAAGAATCCAGAGTTAAATTTTCTACTTTTCTATGCTTATGTTGAAGAAAATAAGTTAAATAAAGCTCAAAATCTATTACATAACTTAGACAAAATCAGCTTAGATGAGATGATTTATTTTCAAAAAATCATAAATAAACTTAACTTGCAGGGTGAAGATCAGATGGTTTATGAACTACTTCAAAAAGCTCAAGAACTAAATCTTACTGAAGCTTTTTTTATAAATATAAGTGAGCAGAAAAAATCTATAATCGATGAAAGCTCCATCCTAGAACTTGGTATGAAATATCTTCATCATGACGAGACAGCAGTAAATAATCTAAAGAGTCATTTAATAAGAAGGTTACTTGAAGTAGAAGCCTACTTAGAAGAAGATAACAGTTCAGCCAGAGCAATAAAGTACTTAGAAAAAGCTCAAAAACTCGCTATTCAAATTCAGGATGCAAGCTTTGAAGCAGAGATTCATTATAGACTTGGACTGGCTTATAAAAATGCGAAAGACTTCGATAAAGCTAAAGAGCATTTAACTTTAAGCGCAAAGCTTGGAAACAAGTATGCAGAGAAGCTTTTAAATTAATACCATGGGCGTTTAGCGAAACTCCAAATTTACAATTAGCTCAGATTTTTTTCAATAAAATCCGTACAAACTACACCATTTTTAAAAACTTCATTCGCCATAACTTTCTGATGAAAAGGAATAGTGGACTGGATTCCAGTAATAGTAAACTCTTCCAAACATCTATTCATTCTTTTGATAGCCTGCTCCCTAGTTCTTGCCCAGACTATCAGCTTACCCATCAATGAATCATAGTTAGGAGGCATAAAATAATCAGTGTAACAGTGAGTATCAACTCTAACACCTAGTCCCCCAGGTGGCATAAAGCCTGTTATATGACCAGGGCAAGGCATAAAACCTTTCTCGGAATCCTCTGCATTAATCCTGCATTCAATAGAATGTCCTCTAAGCTTAATTTCATCTTGAGTAAAATCTAAAACCTCACCATTAGCTATACGCAACTGCCACTGAACCAAATCTATCCCCGTCACCATCTCCGTAACAGGATGCTCAACTTGAATACGCGTATTCATCTCAATAAAGTAAAAATCATTTATCTCTGGAACATAAATAAATTCAAGAGTTCCAGCACCCTCATAATTAACAGACTTAGCGGCCCTGACAGCTGCCGTTCCCATCTTCTCCCTAGTTTCTTCATCAATAACTGGTGATGGCGATTCTTCTATCAGCTTCTGATGACGTCTCTGAACGGAGCAATCTCTCTCGCCGAGGTGAACACAATTACCATGAGAATCTGCAAGTATCTGCACCTCTATATGCTTCATTCTTGTAATAAATTTCTCTAAATACAGTCCTGAATTACCAAAAGCATTTTGAGCCTCAGCTTGAGCAGCCAAAAAATTCTTTTTAAGCTCATCTTGATTATAAGCAACACGCATACCTCTTCCACCACCACCAGCAGTAGCTTTTATCATTACGGGGTAGGAAATTTTTTCTTCAACGAGCTTAATCGCCTGCTCTACATCATTTACTAAACCATCAGAACCCGGAACTACTGGAACATTCGCCGTCATAACTGTTTTACGAGCCGTAGCCTTATCTCCCATTTTTTTAATCGCATCAGCACTAGGTCCTATAAATTTAATACCGTGTTCTTCACAGACTTTTACGAAGCTCGCATTCTCTGAAAGAAAGCCATAACCTGGATGTATTGCATCAGCACCGGAAACCAAAGCAGCACTAATTATTGAAGGAACATTTAAATAACTCTTAGAAGATGGAGCTGGTCCTATACAGAAAGCCTCATCAGCCATAGTGACATGCATACTGTCCTCATCTGCCTCTGAATAAACGGCTACAGTCTTGATTCCTAATTCTTTACAAGCACGAATTACTCTCAAGGCTATTTCACCACGGTTAGCTATTAAAACTTTCTCTATGACCATAAAATAATCTCTAGTAGATTATATAAAAAAACGCCCCGCTGTAAAGGATTTAATTCTTCTGATATAATCTTTTTAGGAAATATGAAAAAACTTAGTTTACCAATCCTAGTTCTAGTCTTAGCTTCACAAGCAGGAAATCTCGCTGTGCATTCAGGAGTTTATAACAAACTTAAGCAAGTAAATGTTACGCCAGACCAGTATTTTGACTCAGAAGATGTGAGTCCAGAGGAAAAATCGATACAAGATTCTTTGGCCCAAAAAACTGCCCAAGAAAAGCTTTCTAAAGAAGCTGAAGCTCAAATCAAAGAAGCTGAAGTGCTTAAAAAAGCCCAAGACATTAGGGAGCAGGAAATAAATCTTTTAAATGAAAAATTCCAAGCTGAGAAAGCGGCGGCTGGAGTAGAAGATAAAGCTGTGAAGCCTGTTAAAAAACGTGGATTTTTCTCCAAAGTTTGGAGAGTAATAACTTATCCATTTAGAGCTATAGCTAAAGTTTTCTAAATTTATAGAAAGCTTTATTCTCAGCATATTTGAGTATGCTTAAAATTTTGAAACAAAACTAAAAAAAGAGACGGAACTAAAATCCCGTCTCTTTTTTTTATAATCTTTAAGGATCTGCTGAAAATATCTAATTACTTTATGACACTGTTCCATTTTCATCTGCATAGAGTTCTACATCTTTTCTATGTGTTGCAGCTAAGCCTAGTTCTGACTCTGAACGGATAATTCTCATATCATACTCCTGAGCCGAAAACTCAGTTTTAATAATTTCACAGAATTTAAGCATTTCTAATTTATCTAAAGATGAATAAAAATCGACAGTAAATGAATGATGTTCAGGCCAAGTATGAATACTAAGCTGACAGTTCTTACTAATCAAGGAAGCCGTAACGCCATGCGGCTCAAACTGATGATACATATCTTTTTCTATAACAAAAGTAGCTTCACTGAAAACTTTTTCCAGAGAAGCTTTTAGCCTATCAGTGTGTTCAAGTTTAGCTTGCTCAGCTTGATAGAAATCGAAAATAGCGTGTGATCCCCTCATAATAAAAGCAAAGGTCTAACATTATAGCTTATTTTGAGTTAATTCGCTTAGTGCACCGTTGCCGAACTCCAATTTCTGCGTTTTCGCAAGAGTGCCTTTAAATGCTCAAATCTAAAATTACAATTAAAACGTGTTTTTTTGAAAAAAAATAATATCTTATTTGCTAGAATCAATTTGCATGTCTAATCAAGGGACTACTAAATTTTTTACTAAAGACACCGTTCAGAGGAAATGGGTGTTAATTGATGCTAAGGATAAAACTCTTGGTAGGTTAGCTACGGAAATAGCTGCCATACTTAGAGGAAAGAATAAAGCAGAATTTACACCAAACCAAGACTGTGGTGATTTTGTAGTAGTAGTTAATTGTGCAGAGATTAAAGTTACTGGTAAAAAGCCTAAACAGAAGCTTTACCAAAGACACAGTGGCACTCCAGGTGGTTTTAAAGAAGAAACGTTAGAAAGCCTTTTAAAGAGAAGACCATTAGAAGTTCTTAGAAGAGCTGTTAAAGGTATGCTTCCTCATAATAGATTGAGCGATAGATTAATCACTAAATTAAAGTTATACGCAGGTGCAGAGCACGAACAACAAGCACAATTGAAATAAGGTAAATTTATAAATGAAAGAAGCTAAGAAAGGCAAATTAGATTTAAATAACACTGGTAAAAGAAAAAGAGCTATCGCGAAAGTTAGAATGGCTGCTGGAACTGGTAATGTAACTGTTAACGCTAAAAGCATTAAAGATTATTTTGGTCACAGACTTTTAATCGAGAAAAAAATCCTTTCTCCATTTGAGCTTTGTGGTATTGCTAATAGCTACGATGTAATCGCTGACGTTGCTGGTGGTGGTATAGTTGGTCAAGCTGATGCTATCATGCACGCTGTGGCTAAGGTATTAGCTACTGTAAATGAAGCTAATAAAAAAGCGCTTAAAGCTGCTGGTCTACTAACTAGAAACTCTTTAATTAAGGAATCTAAGAAATATGGCCGTAAGAAAGCTCGTAAGAGATTCCAGTTTTCTAAGAGATAAGATTATTTCTTTTTTAAAAAATTTAAAATTAAAAATCCCTCACATGCTGAGGGATTTTTTTATACACAGCTTCAATAGCAGTTAAACATTCAAAACCCCAAAATCCTTAATCATATTTCGGATATTTTCTCTAAGCCTCTCACAGTCTTTAATTTTATAAGTAGCTCCTAAAGACATTTTCCGAGAACTATTACCTGATTTTAGATTTAAAATAACTAAATTTTCACCACGATTAGGCTCTAGCACTAGAACTGATTTTAGCGACTGAAAAAAAGTAAAGTAATCTTTAATAGTCTCCATATTCACCTCAAACTCTACTATAGCCTTATCATCTAAATCTTCAAGGCTATCAATCATAATGCTAGCATTACCTTCAGAGGCTTTAGAAAGCGTACCTGTAACTAAAAGTCGTTTACCTTTAATTAAAAGATGCTCTACTGGCCCTAATTTAGAACTGAATATTACTCCTTCGATTCTGTCATCTAAATCCTCTAGCTGAGCGATGCAGATTATTTTCTTAGATTTAGTGATTTTCTTAACGAAGTCTATCAGCAGCACTGGGACTTTAACTTTAGCCTTATCTTTTAAATCCTTTACTGAAGAGAGCGTATGATTAGTAATCATCTTACATAATGACTGTATAGCCTGCATTGGATGATTATTAACAAAAAGTCCTAGCAGCTCATATTCCATCGCCTGTAAATCACGCTCAGGATACTCATCTTGCTCGCCATTTATATAACTAGGTGCTAGATTAATTTCCACCTTACTATTACTAAAAAGACTTAACTGACCAGAGTTCTGTTTAGATTGGGCTTTTTTAGCATTATCGATAAAGGCTTCGACATTCTCTATCATCGCCTTGCGGCCTGCTTTTAATGAATCTAAAGCCCCACAGCGAATCAGCGATTCTATAGTCTTCTTATTAACTGATTTACGGTTTATACGTTTAGTAAAATCATAGAAATCTTTAAAAGAGCCGTTTTCATTACGCTCCCTAATTAAATCTTCAGCAGGCACAGTACCCACTCCCTTAACAGCTTTCAGCCCAAAGACTATAGATCTATTTTCTAAATCAGCCTTGAAATCTAAGCTTGATTTATTAATATCTGGGGCTTCTATTTTAATATCTAATCGCTGAGCCTCTTTTATATAAAACTTAATTTTATCGGTATCACCATCACAGGAAATAAATAAAGCAGTTAGATACTCAATCGGATAATGTGTTTTAAGGTAAGCAGTCTGGTAGGTAATAAAACCATAGGCTGTCGAATGTGATTTATTAAAGCAGTACTCAGCGAAAGCTAACATCTGCTCAAATAGCTTATCGGCAAGTTCCTGCGTAATCGGCTCAGGATGTTCATTCTGTAAACAGCCCTGCACAAAACGATCTTTATAAGGAAGTAAAACCTCTGGCTTTTTCTTACCCATCGCTCTTCTTAAAAGATCTGCTTCTCCCAGCGAAAAACCACCAAGCACCTGCGTGATCTGCATGATCTGCTCTTGATAAACGATAGTAGCGTAAGTGTTTCTGAGTAAAGGTTCTAGCAATGGATGGTCATATTTAATCTCCTGCTTACCAGATTTACGATTAATAAAATCATCTATCATCCCCGTATCTAAAGGGCCTGGACGATAAAGAGCTATAAGTGCAGAAATATCTTCTATATTACGCGGAGCTAAATCCCTAGCTACCTGCTTCATTCCAGCAGAAGTCTCTAACTGAAATATACCTGAAAGATGCCCCGAACAGATAGTATCAAAAGTCGCCTCATCATCCATGCTGACTTTATCTATATCGATTAAAGACTGACCTGGATTAGTTTCCTGAATAATCTCAAGAGCCTTATTAATCATGGTGAGGTTTCTTAAACCCAGAAAGTCCATCTTCAGCAGACCCATGTTAGCGGCTTCTTCCATCGCAAACTGTGTGATGATACTGCCATCATTAGATCTCGCAGTAGGAATGACTTCCGTAATAGGTTTGTTCGCGATAATAACCCCAGCAGCGTGTACCCCGTAAGTTTTATTTAAACCTTCATTCTTTAAAGCCAGCTCTATAACCTGCTTAGCTTCAGGATCTGAATCATAATATTTTTTAAAATCCTCGTGGTTACCGAGCATCCACTCTATAGTTCTAGGCTTACCTCTAACTACAGGTATCATCTTCGCTAAATCCTCAGCTTTAGCATAAGGATATTCTAAAACTCTGGCCATATCTTTAATTACCGAGCGGGAGGTTAAACGGTTAAAGGTAATAATCTGGCAAACGCAGTCCTCACCATATTTTTCACGCACATAGCTAATAACTTCTTCACGTCTATCTATACAGAAATCTGTATCAATATCGGGCATAGACTTTCTTTCAGGGTTTAAAAATCTCTCGAAAAGTAAACCATACTTAAGTGGGTCTATGTTAGTGATTCCCAAAGCATAAGCCACCAGAGAACCCGCAGCAGAACCACGCCCAGGTCCTACTGGAATTTTCCTTTCTCTTGCCCAGCGAATAAAGTCCCAGACTACTATAAAATATGAAGCGAAACCTGAGTCTGCCATGACTTGCAGCTCTAAATCCAATCTAGAACTAACATCTTCACTGATTTCCCCAAAACGCTCTAATGCACCAGCATAGGAAATTTCTTTTAAATAAGTTTCAAAGCTATGCCCTGAAGGGAGTTCAGGGTCTGGTAAATGCATACCAGGCTGAGCAAAAGACTCATAATCAGAGACTTTTTCATAAATCTCCATAGTATTGTCATAGACTACTTCTGTAATTACATCTTCTGACAGATGGTCTCTAAATAAAGAGAACATTTCTTCTCCAGTCTTTAAATATTCATGACTAGAGAAACGCATACGCGGAAAATCAGAAACGAACTTCTGCATCTGCAAACAGAGCAAAGCATCATGCGCGCGAGCATCTTCTTTATTCGTATAATGGCTGTCATTGGTAGCGACTATCTTCACTCCTATATCCTGAGCGAGTTCTATCATTAGAGGATTTACTTTTCTATCCTCGGGATAAAGGTGATCCTGAATCTCCAAGTAAAAATCATCTTTAAAAATAGTTTTATACTCTAAAGCCGCTGCCTTAGCAGCTTCATAATTACCAGCAAGTAAATTATTGTTAACTTCCCCACCTAGACAGGCTGATAGAGCGATAATTCCCCCTGCATGCTCCTCTAAATAAGCTTTAGAAATACGTGGCTTATAATAAAAACCATTAATACAGCCTTCTGAACAGATCTTAATTAGATTTTTATAGCCTAAATCATTTTTAGCTAAAAGCACTAAATGAAATAATTTAGTCCGTTTCCCTTTTTCACGGTGATCACCATTAACGATGTAAACTTCACAGCCGATAATCGGCTTAATACCCTGCTTCTTCGCCTCATGGTAAAAGGTATAAACCCCGAACATAGTTCCATGGTCGGTTATAGCTAAAGCTGGCATATTATGCTCTTTAGCCTTCTTACAGAGATGTGAAATCTTACTAGCCCCGTCTAGGAGTGAAAATTCAGTATGTAGGTGCAGTGGCACGTGGAATTTTTCGGTGCTGGGCATGGGTAAGGGACACTCAGGTGGTTTTAAGCTTTGGTTTTAATGAGTGGGTGTTTATGATTTTAGCTTAAATAACCTAAAGTTTTTAAGAGTAGTTTAGTGTATGTGAGAATATTACTATGACTGGTTTATTAGAAGATAAAGTATTATTCAGTGATTTAAAGAAGATCATCGATTCTTCACGTGAAAATGTCGCGAGGACTGTTAATTCTGAAATAACTTTACTTTACTGGAAAATAGGGGAGCGAATTAATACGGAGATTCTTCAAGAGAAGAGAGCGGAGTATGGTCAGTTTATTATAAAAGAAATAGCTCAAAAACTTACCTTGGAGTATGGGAATTCATTTTCAGAAAAAAATCTTAGGAGAATGATACAGTTTTCTGCTATTTTTTCTGATTTTACAATTGTCTCAACACTGTCACGACAATTATCATGGTCACACTTTAGCAAGCTTATCAGCATTAAAGAGTCATTAAAACGAGACTTCTATATAGAAATCTGCCAAATCGAAGGCTGGAGCGTAAGGCAGCTTAAAGAGAGAATAGACTCTATGCTCTATGAAAGAACAGCTATATCGAAAAAACCTAAAAAAACTATAGAGAGCGATATTAAAGCTTTAAAAAGTGAAGCTAATCTCTCTGCTGATCTAGTATTTAGAGATCCTTATTTTTTAGATTTTTTAGGCTTGCAAAATACTTATTCTGAAAAAGATTTAGAATCGGCTATCATCGCAGAGCTTCAGAGCTTTATCTCAGAATTAGGCAGCGATTTTGCATTTCTCGCTAGGCAGAAAAGAATTAGTATAGATTCTCGTGATTACTATATTGACTTACTGTTTTATCATCGCAGGCTAAGATCTTTAGTAGTTATTGATTTGAAATTAGGTGAATTCGAAGCAGCATATAAAGGGCAGATGGAACTTTACCTTAGATATCTAGAAAAATATGAAATGTTAGAGGGTGAAAACTCACCTATAGGCTTGATTCTATGTGCTGGTAAAAATGAAGAGCATATAGAGTTATTACAGCTAGATCAGACTAACATTAAAGTAGCTGAATATATAACCCAACTTCCAGAAAAAAAGCTACTTCAAGAAAAATTACATAAATCCCTAGAACTCGCTCGTAATAAGTTTCTTATCGCAGAATTAGATAAAGAAGGAAATTGAAAATGAACAAAAAAACCATTAAAGCCGCTTGTATACAAATGTGCAGTTCTACAGACATAGAGATAAATATCAAATCAGCGGTATCTCTTATCACCGAAGCAGCCAAACAAGGTGCTGAATTAATTATTACGCCAGAGATGACCACTTTGCTAGAACGCAATAGCGAACATTTATTTGAAAAAGTCAAAACAGAAGATGAGGATATTTCTTTAGCTATTTTCTCAAAGCTTGCAGCAGAGCTTCACGTAGATCTAGTAATTGGTTCTATTCCAATTAAAATTTCTGCACAAAAAATGGCAGAGAAACCTACGGGCATTCTTTAATCGTTAATCCATGGGGAGAAGTAATCGCAGAGAAGGAATCTGGAACTGGGTTTATTATGGCAGAGCTAGATTTAGCATTAGTAG
>JBMOEX010000017.1:0-26559 GCA_049314535.1 Vampirovibriophyceae bacterium
AGAGCATCGGACTTTAAGTGGAGCTTGTGTCTTCACGTGACTTGCTTCTGAAAGGATTTACAAAGTAGACATGACTCCGAAAATGGCGTGCAATTGCGGAGTCAATTATCACCTCACTAAAGTTTCTAAAATCCTCTCAAGATGACATGATTATGACTTCTCTGGTGATATGATTTTCTATAATACTGGAATAATAGAAATAGTCATGACAGCTAAATTGAATGAAAGACAGAAATTTATACTATCTCATTTGCAGATTGCTAAGAGGTCAGTTTCTCAGATCGCTGATTTGATGAATGACGCTAGTAGAGCGACACTTAATAGAGATTTACTGAAATTAGAAAGCTTGGGTTTGATTTATAAAGAGGGAAGGGCGAGAGCTACTTTTTATGTGTTAAATAAGAGTTCAGCTCTGCTTTTACCGATAGATCCAGATTCGTATTTCGCGGATGACATGGATGAAAGAAAGATTATTACTAATTTTAATATGGATATTTTTGAGACTTTAAAGTCTGTTCCTACTTTCTTCTCAGAGAGTGAATTACAGTATCTAAAACAGCTTAACGAAATTTATCAATCAAACTATTTAAAAGCGAATAAATCTATTCGAGATAAGGAGTTAGAGAGGTTTACCATTGAGCTTAGCTGGAAATCCTCTAAAATCGAAGGGAATACCTATAGTATTTTAGATACTGAGACTCTAATTAAATCTCATAAAAGAGCTAAAGGTAAATCAGAAGAAGAGGCGAAGATGATATTAAATCATAAAGCTGCTTTTGATTTTATTTTTCAAGACCCTCAGTATTTTACTCATTGGACTTTAATTAAGCTTACGGAGTTACATGGCTTATTAACAGATGATTTAGGTATAAATAGGGCGATAAGAGAGTCTCAAGTCCGCATTACTGGTACAAATTTTGTACCTTTAGATAATCAATGGCAGATTAAAGAGGCTTTAAATAAATTTATATCTCTAATAAACTCTTTTAGCTCAGGTTTAGATAAGGCATTACTCTGTTTATCAATACTTGCATATATTCAAGTTTTCGAAGATGGAAATAAAAGAACTAGTAGGCTTGCTGCTAATGCTTGTTTACTGGCTGATAATTACTGTCCGCTTTCTTTTAGAAGTATTAATGAAGACGAATATAAGAAAGCAGTTTTACTTTTTTATGAGCAGAATAATCTCAGCTACTTGAAAACTTTATTTATTGAGCAGTTTAAATTTGCTTGTGAAAATTATTTATCCTAAATCCTTTAAGGGCGTGTAGCTAAACGAACAAATTGAACGTCATTAATTTTAAGATTCTCTGATCCTAAATATACAAGTAAAAGATCTGCTTCAGGGGAGTCTTGGTGGCTGTCTAAAATACTTTTAGGTCTGAGATGCTGATTTCACCCCGCTAATGTGAAAAATACTATATTTTTTATGTTAGCGATAGAAGATCTATCATGGATGGGTAGGTGTTCGTCATCTAATTTTTAAAGAGTATAATTAAAAAAGTATGTTCTCCGAACAAAAAAAACTGCCATTAAGCATACAGTCCTTTGAACAGTTGATTACTGAAGGTGCGGTTTATGTAGATAAAACTAAATATATTTATGAATTACTGAAACCTGGTTTTGGGGCGTATTTTCTGAGTCGTCCACGCCGTTTCGGGAAGTCGCTTCTGCTATCTACTTTAGAGGCTATTTTTAAGAATAAAAGGGAACTGTTTAAGGGGTTCTGGATCTATGATTCAGAGTATGTTTGGGAAGAATTTCCTGTAATTAAATTCGATATGTCTACTGTGGATAAGGATACTGCTGAAGAAATGAGCTATGGCTTAAAACAAGCGGTAAAGGAGAATGCTGATTCTTATAAGATCGAATTAGAGGATGGCTCAGCTGGAACTATGTTTAAGAACCTAATTAGAAAATTATATGAGAAATATAATCGTCAAGCAGTGGTTTTAATTGATGAATATGACGCTGCCATTCTTAAACATGTTTCTAATCCAGAAATGGCTGGGGAGAATCGAGATGTATTGCATGATTTCTATGCGATCATGAAAGCGGAAGGAGCTAATCTCAGATTCGTTTTCTTGACTGGGGTGAGTAAATTTGCTAAAACTTCTATTTTTTCAGGTTTAAATAATTTAATTAATATTTCAATGGATGAAAAATACTCTACTATGCTGGGTTATACGCAAGAAGAGTTAGAAAATTATTTCCCTGGATACATTGAAATTGTTGCTAAAAAGCAGTCTATGACCAGAGAAAATACCTTAGAGAGAATTAAATTTTGGTATAACGGTTATAGATTTTCGGAATCTGAAATTAAGGTTTACAATCCTTACTCAACTCTCTCTCTGTTTGAGCATCATAAATTTATTAACCATTGGTTTAGCACTGGGACACCGACTTTTCTTCTTGATTTAATTAAGCGAGATAAAAGTGAGGCTTATACTTTTGAGGAGGAGATAGATGTAGCCTTTAGTGTACTTGATACCTATGATGTAGAGTCTTTACCATTGATTCCCATAATGTTCGATGCTGGATATTTAACGATTTCTAATTATATGCAGATGAATGGTCATCCTATTTACACACTGGCTTTGCCGAATGAAGAAGTCAGAACTTCAGTCATAGATTATTTATTACCTCTTTATAGTGAAAGAGATTACAGTCAGACTAATATAGAAATCGTTAAAATCTCTAAAGCGATTCTGGCAAATGATCTTGATAAATTCTTCTCCTTGCTTAAATCCTACTTCGCATCTATACCCTATGATCTAATCCCCAAAAAAGAGCTGAACGAAAAGTACTTCCAGCTTATCTTTTATCTATTAATGCGCGTAAGCTCATTTAGAGTAAATACTGAAGATAGAACTAATCTTGGGCGTATAGATTTACTTCTAGAGAGTGATACAAGTGTTTATCTTTTTGAGCTTAAGGTGAATTCCTCTGCTCAGGCAGCTTTAGAGCAGATTAAAGAAAAGAAATATTATGAAAAATATTTGAATATCCACAAAGAAGTGCTAATTATTGGTGTGAATTTTTCTTTAGAAGAGAGAAATGTTACGGACTGGGTGGTGGAGAGCATCGGGCTTTAAGCGAAGCTTGTATCTTCACTGGGCTCGCTTGTGAATGGATTTATAAAATAGACATGACTCCGAAAATGGCGTACAATTATGGAGTCGTGTCCGCAGATTTAGCTACTGTGAATTCTAAAAAAAAACATGCTGAGCTTCAGCGTTTTCTTAAGCTGCCAAAGAATCAGAGTTTTTTTCTTTTTGGTCCTAGGGGTTCTGGTAAAAGTACTTTAATAAATAATAATTTTAATAATAGTAAAACTATGCTGCTTAATTTACTTGATCCTGTCCTTGAGGAGAGGCTTATCCGTAATCCGAGGCTTTTAATTGAGATGGTTAATGCTGCTGGTAAATCAATAAATCATGTTTTTATAGATGAAGTGCAGAAAATTCCTAAATTATTAGATTTAGTTCACTTGCTTATAGAGACTACTTCTTTGAAATTTATTCTTACAGGATCTAGTGCTCGTAAGCTAAAGCATGGAGGGGCTAATTTGCTTGCTGGTAGAGCCTTTGTTTATAATCTATATCCTTTTAGTTTTTTTGAGCTTAATAATCTTTCATTAAAACAAGTGCTGGAGTGGGGTCTACTGCCAAAAATATTTCACCTTAGGTCTAAAGATGAGAAAACTAGGTTTTTACAAAGCTACGCCTACACTTATTTGAAAGAGGAGATTTGGGCGGAGCAGTTTATTAAAAATTTAGATCCTTTTCGCTATTTTCTGGAAGTAGCTGCACAAATGAATGGTAAGGTCTTAAATTTCTCTAATATTGCTAGGGACACTGGTGTAGATGATAAAACGGTGAAGAATTATTATTCAATTCTGGAGGATACGCTAATTGGTTTTAATTTAAATCCCTTTAATCACTCTTTTAGAAAGCGTTTGAATGGTAAGCCTAAGTTTTATTTCTTTGACACTGGTGTCGTTAGAGCTTTACGTAATATTCTGAATGTGAGTTTAGAGGAAAGTACTTCTCTGTATGGTGAGACTTTTGAGCATTTTATTATTCTTGAATGTATAAAGTTAGCTAATTATTTCAGACCAGATTATAGATTTAGTTATTTAATGACGAAAGACGGTGCAGAAGTAGATCTTATAGTCGAAAGACCGGGTAAAAAGTATCTTTTTATCGAAATAAAAAGCTCTAAGAATGTTTCTGAATTTAATTTAAATACTCTAGCTAAGCTTAGTGAAGATTTTAATGCAGCTTCTAGCTTGGGCTCTGAAGCACTTTGTTTTTCTAATGATGACTGTAAGCGAAAGCTCGCTAATGGTGTGATGGTTTATCCTTGGCTGGAGGGGTTGAGGAAGTTTTTTTTGAAGGGATAATTAGGGGAGGGGTGAATGCTGTAGGAAATTAATCATTATCACCTCACTGAAGTTTCTAAAATCCTCTCAAAATGACATGATTATGACTTCTCTGGTTATTGGCTTGGGGACAGCTAAGACAGATAATCAGGAAGCTTTAGTAAAAAGTCTGTCGCTGGAATTACTTGAACATCATTAATTTTAAGATTCTCTTGTCCTAAGCTGCTCCAGCGATTTCACTGTGGCTGTCTAAAATACTGTATTTTTTATATTTAATGATGGAAGATCTATCATGGACGGATAGAAGTTCGTCATCTAATTTTTAAAGAGTATAATTAGAAAAGTATGCCCTCAGAACAAAAAAAACTGCCATTAAGCATACAGTCCTTTGAACAGTTGATTACTGAAGGTGCGGTTTATGTAGATAAAACTAAATATATTTATGAATTACTGAAACCTGGTTTTGGGGCGTATTTTCTGAGTCGTCCACGCCGTTTCGGGAAGTCGCTTCTGCTATCTACTTTAGAGGCTATTTTTAAGAATAAAAGGGAACTGTTTAAGGGGTTCTGGATCTATGATTCAGAGTATGTTTGGGAAGAATTTCCTGTAATTAAATTCGATATGTCTACTGTGGATAAGGATACTGATGAGCATTTAAAAACTGGGCTGGAACACGCAGTTAGAGATAATGCTGAGAATTATGGAATTAATTTAGAAGAAGATACCCCAGCTTATATGTTTAAGAGTTTAATTTTAAAACTTAAAGAAAAGTATCGCAGCCAAGTAGTAGTTTTAATCGACGAGTATGATTCAGCTATTATAAAGCACATATCAAACCCAGTAATGGCGCGGAAAAACATCGAGATACTGCATGACTTTTATTCAATAGTTAAAGCAGAGGGGGCTAGTCTTAGGTTTGTCGTTCTGACTGGGGTGAGTAAGTTCGCTAAGACCTCTATATTCTCTGGTCTTAATAACTTAATTAACATTTCTATGCAGGAGAAATACAGTCCTTTACTAGGTTTAACTCAGGAGGAGTTGGAAGTTTATTTTCCTGAATACATTAAAGCTGTGGCAGATAAGCATTCACTAACGGCAAAGGAAGTGCGAGAGAAGATTAAATTCTGGTATAACGGTTATAGATTTTCAGAAGCAGAAGTTAAGGTTTATAATCCATTTTCAACACTATCACTTTTTGAAGCTAAAAAATTTACCAATTACTGGTTTGAGACTGGCACACCGACTTTTTTAACTGAGCTGATTAAATCTCATGATCCAGATTTACAGAAATTTGAGTCGGAGATTAGGCTTATGCAAAATAGTTTTAATAGCTATGAGGTAGATAATTTACCCCTGTTTCCGATACTCTATGATACTGGTTATTTAACTATTAAAGACTATTCCGTCAGGAATAATATTACGGCATATTCACTGATCTATCCTAATTTTGAGGTGAAAAGCTCATTATTAGATAATCTTTTAGCTACTTATACGGATTCTAAAAAGTCAGAGACCGCTGATACGCGTAAGCTCATTTAGAGTGAATACTGAGGATAGAACTAATTTAGGGCGTATAGACCTAGTTCTAGAAAGTGACACAAGTGTTTATCTTTTTGAGCTTAAGGTGAATTCCTCTGCTAAGGCGGCTTTAGAGCAGATTAAAGAAAAGAAATATTATGAAAAATATTTGAATATCCACAAAGAAGTGCTAATTATTGGTGTGAATTTTTCTTTAGAAGAGAGAAATGTTACGGACTGGGTGGTGGAGAGTCTGGGGCTTTAAATAAAACTGGTGTCTTCACTTGGCTCGCTTATGAATGGATTTACAAAGTAGGCATGACTCCGAAAATGGCGTACAAATATGGAGTCAATTATCACCTCACTGAAGTTTCTAAAATCCTCTAAAATCGAAGGGAATACTTATAAGGGCGTGTAGCTAAACGAACAAATTCAAGACCGAGACCGCAAAACTGGCTGGGGGCAGCTAAGACAGGTAATCTGGAAGCTTTAGCTGTTTCTTCTGATTTTTCTTGCACCAGAGCCAGTTGGAATAAAATATGGACTTAATTAATCCCGAGATATTCATTGATAAACTTTTCTGTGGCAAGCTCAGCTGCTTCACTTGCTTCTTCAATCTCCTGACAGAGTTTTATTTGTTTTTCTATAGATGAAACATCAAGAGTACCATTATATAAAGCTGTTATGTGTTCTTTAATAGAATCGGATTTAGTTTTACGAAAGAGTGTTACAAGAGCTTCTTTAATAAAATCAAAATCAAGAAAGAAGTAAGATCTTTCAATCGCATCTTTCAAAATATATTCAGCGTATTTATCATCACTGCTATTAGACAAGAGAATATTTTCAAAGTACCTAGCAGATGAATACCTTTTAGGGTCCTTCTCTGCATCAACAAGGTTTTTCTTCATTCTTAACATCGCATGTTGTTTATGTATATTCATTAAGCATAGACCTCCTGTTTATTATGACTTAAGCCTAAAACTTCATTTAAGCAATGTAAAAATTTATTTATAAAATTAATAAAGGGGTCAAATTTCACATCTGCATCTGCAAGGACTGAGGTGTCATTACTTGGAATAAGCTTATTACAGTGCTCAGTAAGACTTGAAACAGATTCTGTACTCTGCTGTGGCGTTAAATTTCCTAAAATTGATATTGCGGTATCTGAAAGAATTCTGGAGTAAGTATTTTTAATTTCATCATCTAGTAACGGGGCTTCAAAGCTCATAGATCTTGCTTTATAAATATCTCTGATTTGTTCAATCGCAGAAATTTTTTGTTCATCCAGTTTATAGAGAATCCCCTGTGTCTGAATAGCTGGCAGTAAAGACTGTACTCCTTTTTGACGTTCATCTAAAAGAAAATCATAGAGCGATAGTTTGACATCAATTAATTGAATATCATTGTCAAGAGTATCAGCCTCTATTGCAGATTCTTTTTGAGCAACTGCATCATTAAGTAATGAAAGTAATTTAGTAGCTTTTGTATTGTGTTTATAGTCTGGAGTATTTAAAATCTTAATCAAATTAGTTACAGTGTCGTCATCAAAAGGAATATAAGCTGGATTAACAGCTGTTACTCCATTCACCGTAGGTAAAGATTTTGCTTTATCATATAGAGCTTGAGAATTACGAGTTGTCTCATGATAGTCTTTTATCCCTTGAACTTGACTGTTTATATCTGAGGAAATAGAGCTAGTCTCATCTCTGAAATTATCAACCGTAAAAAGTTTAATAAGATCGTCATTGAAGTTAATAGCAGAGTGTTTACGAGTGTCTTCGTTTGTGGGAGCCTGTTTCCCTAAAATCGATTTTATGAAAATATCAGCGAGCCCAGGAGATTTACTCCCTTCGGTAGAAAGCACACTGATCTTTTCAAAGGCAAGTGCAATGTGCAAAGTCGCTTCTTTAAATTTTTTATCTTGTTCAGTATAGGTTTCTTTTGCTTGATTAAGCTCAGTTTGATAAGACCCATATTTTGTGTCTTTCACTGTAAGTTGCTTTAGCTCTTTCTCTAATAATTGAATTTGCAACTTTAATTTAGTTTGCTCTTTTACGTGTCCTTTGACCATATCTTTAAAATCAGTAATTGCTTGTTTATGCTTTGCATCCGAGCCTGGATTACAGATTACATCCACAACGATATCTTCAAATTTTTTAATGAACTTATTTCCTGGTATATGATTTGAGTTTTCAGCAAAACATTTCTGGAGAAGTGATCTGGAGCTTTGTTCAGTCTGCTTTAATAAACTAGGATTTGCTGCTAATATATTTTCAAGTGGAGTACCGAATCTAGCTTGGCTTACAGACTCTCTTCTATCTAAAACAGAATTTATTAAGGATTCGCCATAACCCCTGAAAGCATCTCCAATGTCACCATACTGCTTCATCTTGCTATGAAAATCTGTCATAAGAGTGCTTAGAGATTCATTAGAATTGCTAAAAGCTTGAACTAGTTTATTTGCAGTTGCTATTTGATGTTCATTTGAATTATTTTGAAAACCTTCAATTAAAATCGCGAAGACAATATCTTTGTTTTTGATAGATGGTTTGTTTAATATTGAATTGAGATGTAATTTCGCAGTGCCTGAGTATTGTTCAAGATCTGAACTTACTGCAATCCTAATGAGATTATGAATCTGTCTAGTGGAATCAGATCCATTCAGTACTTTGTCACCGAGCTTGGATAAAACAGTATTAAATTCATTTGCATCAATAAATTTTTCTTGAGCGTATAGTGCTCCATCTCTAATTTGGATGTTACTCAGAATATTTGATTCAGGGACTACGGTTTTAGATACAGTATCTAAAACCTCTGCTTCAACTTGTCTCTTGTCATAATTGCGAGAAATTGATTCTATTATTCTCTGTGGTAGACTAAGATGCATTCCTGGTACTTACAAAGGATGTTTGGAAACTGTTTTGACAGGTTTTTAATAAATCTAATCTGGCTTGAGCTTTAATGTCAGAATCTGATAATAGTCTTTTATTGATGTAAGACTGTCTTTCCTCTCTCAACTGTTTAAGCCTGTCTTGCATCTCGGTGATGTCGCTAACATCTAGGCTACCATCAAGAAACTGATTAATATAATTCAAAAGATACTCACTATTGGTCTTAGTTTTAAATTCATTTACAGCGTTTATAACTATACTAAAATCCCTATAGAAGAATAGAAGCTTTAAGTTCTCTTTTATTAACCATTCAGAGCCTTTCTCCCAACTAGACAGTAAGTGCTCTACCATCTTTAATCTTCTTTCATGTTTTTTTTCTTCTTCAATTTTTTTCTGATTATCAAGTGCAAATGTCAATTGTGGATTACTGTACATTAGTTACTTCTCCTTGTTGGTTTTTAGCTTCCATAAATCCTATTATCATTTGAGCTAAGTGATTTAAACATTTAACTAGAACCTCTGATAAATTAGTTAAACTATCATTCTGTGGAGTCGTGTACATGAGTGCTAGTCCCTGAGTACCTTCTGCCAATTGTTCAAGATGCTTGTCGCTGGGATTTAATGCTGTAATAAAGCGCATAAATTCGGTATCAAATTTTTCTCGTCCTTTTGATAAAAATTCTTTTTCTTTTGCACTTTTAAAATCACTATCATCAAACATTTTTAAATTAATATCAGTCTCATTTAATACTGTTCTAGCAGTGTCGATTTTTATGCTTCGATTAGAATAATCATCTAAAGTTGATAATGAATTATCATCTCTATTAATTGAGTAATAAAGCTTCGCAATCTCGTGATAGTCTCTGTATGAATCTAATAGCTCTGTTAGTTTTTCATTTTTTTCTAATTCTTGGACAGCATTTACTGAGTTTGGAGTAGCTAGAATATTTTCTTTAAGCACTAGTTGCCTATCTTTTAGCTTAATAATTTTATCTCTTATCAAATCTTGATTCGACAGTGAAGCAGTTAAACTAGGATCTAAGCTGAGTATTTGTGATTTAAGTTCATCTTTTTCTTCTAATCTAGCATTCAGATTAGATTTCTCTGGAGAATCAGCATCTGGAATTATTTGTGCATTGCTTATAACAAAATTAATTACTGACTTATAAGCAGCATCCTTACTTGGATCTATTAAGGAGTTATAATATATCTGTGCTTTATTTTTCTTTTGCGTAGCGAGCTCTTTCTCAAGAGTAAATTGAATATCGAACTGTGTTTTTAAATCTAAATCTTCTGTTAAATAAAGTCCTTTAAGATTTTGTAATCTATCTTCAGCATTATTCGCTTCACCTAAAAGCTTAGACATAAATAAGCCTTTAACATCTAAACTCCCAAATTTTTCTAAAGACTCATTTAACAGTACATAACTAGCTTCTACTTCTCGTTTCTTTTTTGTTAAATCAGCTTCGGCCTCTTGCATTATTGCAAGATTAAGAGGGGAAGAGTCTTGGCTATGTGCTATCTTGGCTTTTTGATATTTAGTCTCTAAGAGGATTATTTCCTGAGCGTTCCCGTGTACTATATCTAAAAAATCTTTTCTCTTTTCTGGAAAATTCTTTGTATCCGTGGAGCATACTGAAAGTAATTCTACAGCAGCATTAGCTAGATTATCATACTGACTATCTGGTATGTAATGTGTTAAACCTTGAGCTAAAGATCTATAGATTTTCTCCATTGATGTTTGATCTTCTTGTTCTAGTTCAAGTCTAAGTTTAGGATCTGATATTAACCTATCTAAAGAGTCTTGAATATTTTCTTTAGCTAAGGTTCCTAAGCCATTTGTATGATTATGCGGAATTAATGCAGTGTTCCAATAATTTTTATTTAAAACCATCTCCAAGCCGTTAAGCTTAAATTCCATCAGCTTCATAAAATCTTCGCGTTTAGAGCCTGAATGATCAATGATTCCTTCTGTAAAATTTGCTACGGCACTATAATGCTTAGCACTATTTTTATCTGCCGCGATAATATCAATAACCGGAATAGTAATATGTGGTCTATATTCTGTTGAAAAGCTTTTACGGTGACGATTTAAGTGAAAGAATTGTGTTCTGGTTTCGGCATGATTAATTACAGCTTCTAAAATTTCTTTAGCTAAAGAATTTCTCTGTTTATCACCATCATCTTCAGAAATGATTTTTTTAGAACCTTGTGAAGCCTCATCACTAGCAAGTTCTGCTAATACTTTAAATAAAGTTTCTCTGTTTGGATTTAAAAATACTTGAGAATTTTCATTAATTTTCAGATTATAATTTTTATCAACAGTAAATAAATCTGCATAAATATTCTGAACAGCGTCAAGGCTGAGAGCCCTAGAATCTTGAGGTAAATTATCGATGACGGTTTTAGCTCTTAAAGGTATATCTGTTTCGAAATCATTAACTAACCTCTCAGAAACCGCATTCGGATTCTGGCGACGAATTGCTTGGAAAAGTCCAGCTCCAGCTCTAGCGGTCGAAACCGAGGCATCTACCAGACCACCTGGTATCGCAGCTACGGCACCGAAAATTTTTTCGAGAGCTGCTGTTGGTCTTGAAATAGGAGTAAAAGTCATCTAGTTTCCTCTAATAATCTTGAGCTATATAGATATAAAAAGAGAATGTGTATGACTTTTTGATACGATGTTAATAGTTAATTAAGACTTAGGGTTAACTTATCAAAGGAAGTTCGAATGATTTCAGCATAAGCGGATTCATTCGTCGAATTCGACATTCTTTCTTTAATTTTTTCTTGAATGCGCTCACCCTTTCCTAAGGCTAAAGATTCATAAATATCTTGTAAAATATTCCCAAATGCGTTTGATACCCTGTTATATAGATCTGTAAAAGTATCTTTTAGTGATCCTATGTCTTTTTGAGTTCTAATATTATTGAGTTTAGCTGCTGAGTCTGGATCAGAATACTTACCCTCGGCTAGAGCTTGATCAATGGTAGTTTCTAAAATATGATTTCCTAATCTTTCTGTTATTGAATACTGTCCTTGAGAATCTTTACTGCGATCTGGTAAGAGATGGTCTAGAGTCCTTTCATGAATTAGGCTTTGGTAATTAGTGTTCCCATTATTAACGCCACCAGCAGATACATTAAAGTCTCTGAAAGCATAATGTAGATGATCAAGAACTATTTTTTCCGCAGCTTTAGCGATATCTTTCTTTTTTCTATTAGCCTCAGAAGGGTCTGATTTGTGCATCTCTTCTAAATGTTTTGTTTTAAGCTTAAAAGTCGTGATCTTTTTAAATAATTCAGAACTTGAATCCCTTAAAATGTTGTTGTCTTCGTTGTGTGAAATGCTCTCACCGATACCTTTTGCTAAAGTGAAAATTTCACGTGCGTCATTTGTGATGTTAATCTTTTCAGCTGCGTTCGTATCAAGAGCGTTAATTTTTTTAGATAAAGTAACAAGCTCTCTATCAAGAACTGAACCGAGTTGTTTTTTTTGCTCAGTTATTAATGCAGTGTAAGCATTTGTAGCTTCAGGGATGAGATCTCTTTCTAAATAAGAATCTAATCCTTTGCTGGAGCCTTGTGCCTCATTTAGTATTCTTCTAATACTATCACTAACGGCGTTAGCTTTAATTTCACCATAATAGCCACCGCCATAATCATGCGCTATCTGCTTTCTAAATTTTTCTCCCATAATGTAATTGAAGCCAGCGACTTCATTACTGTCGTATTTTTTTGCTAAGGCTGTAATAGCTTTTAAAGTTTTTTCATCTGAATCTGAATATAGAATGTCGTCAATAGCACCTTTATCATGACACTTTAGAGGATCTGTATTACTATTTGTCAGTCTAGCTGAAGCAGCTAATTTCATGCTTGCAGCCCTATCTGTAGAATCTATAATTCTAGATTCATTTTCAGCTTCGACTTGTTTTAAGAAGTTTCTAATGACCTCCATGCTTTCCTTAGAGCTGCTATTACCCTCTAAGGGTTTAGAATTAGCAATATTCTCTAATTCCCATAAAATACGAGATCCTACGCCTGTTAATGCAGGTGTGTTTAGCATAAGATCAAGATTATTATTGTTATTAGAACCTTCTTTTAAATAATTCACAAGGCTGCTAATAGTTTCACTTAATTTCTCCCCTATGTATATTTCGCTTTGTAAAGAGCTATCACCATTTTTGTTGCTAGATGTAATTACCTTACTAGGATAAGGTACTAGAGAACGAACAGAATGAATAAAATCCTCTCTCATATCAGCAGTAGAATTATCTGCAAGTAAGGCTTCTTTTGTAAGTTTATTATCTGTGCGGCCTTGGTTTATGGTGTCGATGCAGATGTCAAGTAAACTATTACTATTGGGATCCTCCTTGTTGACTTTTTGTTTGTTGAGTTCCTTAATTAAGTCTGTAACCAGGGTTGTGTTATCTTCTAAAATAATCTGAGCTTTTTTAATCTGAGATGAATCGTCAGATTTAAGACCATCTGCTAATTTGGAAAGCAGGCTCTCTAATACTAGTCTCTTTTCTTCTATCTGATTAGGGGCGTTATCTGCTCCATTAATCCTAGTAGTAGTTTCTTCTATTTCAAAATTTTTGTTTGCCACGGCCACAGTAGGGCTGGTTAGAGTGTTACCATAAGGAGCGAGTTGCATAAGACATCCTTTTAATTTAAATCAGGTTAAACTTAAATCACCTAATTTATAAATTCTACAAGTAAGTGTAAATACTTTTTTTGATAAATATTCCAAAAAATTTAATTTATATATTGACACTTTCTATTTAGTAAAGCTATAATTAAATTATAGGAAAAGTTTCTATCAAGATTTTCTTTACTGAGACATTGTAGGGACAGGGTAGTTAAACAAAAGGAAAAGTTAAACATGAGTAGCAACGCTGTATCAAACCAACCAACAACTGGATTTTTCGCTAGGGCAAAGGAGCAATTGCTAGAAAAATTTAATATAGCTAGTAAGGTTGAATCATCTTCTACCAATAGTAAAAAGCTTACGAGTGAAGGCAAAGAAACATATAAAACTAATATAGAAAAGTCGCTGAGCGGGGTTAATATAGACTCTATTCAAGAGAAGGATGCTGATTCTGGTATACTCAGGTCGAAAGTTTTTACGTTAGATAATACTGCTTCAGATGAGATTGCCAAGATGTCTGAGGCTTTAACTTTGACGTTAGAACTGATTAATAAGAGCGGTGGTGCTGAGAAGACTTTCATGGCTCAAAATAGTACTGATGCTCTCAAGGACAGAGTGTTAGAGCTTGCTGTGAAAATCTCAGATACTAAAAATGATGATGATCCTGCGAGGGCTAGTCTTAAGAGCTTAGCTTCAACCGTTGTGGAGAAGAGTTTTCCAAAATTATTAGATAATGGTAAAACTGGATTAACTCAAGATGAGACACAGGCTATTAAGATGATGTTATTTTCGAATAATGATGCTGCTGCTTTCGCTGGAGCTGTAAAGCTTCTTCAATCGGTTAAAAGTTACGAAGAGGTAGCAGTAGATTCTGTAAAGGAAAAGACTCTTTCTGATGGTACTAAAAGTCTGAAAGCTAATCCAGACTCTGTTTATAAAAAGATTTTAAACGCAGTAGGCTCTGGCTCGGTCGGTACTCACATCACGGAAATATTAAAGGCTACAGTTGATAAAGCTCTTCATGGCAGATTAACTAAAGATGAGCAGGATATATTAAAAACAGATCCGAGCTTGAGGAGTGCTTATGACACAGTCCATAGAGATTTGATAAGTAAAGTAGAACAAAGAAGTCGCGAGAACATAATTAAACCTCTTAAAGAGGATCTTAACAATGTAAGTAAAGATCCTTTGGTGAGTAAATATTTTGGTGATTCAGAACTAAGTGAGAACAAGATTATCTCTCTTGTTAAGAAAACTGTTCAGGGCATAATTAATATGGTAAGACCGAGTGGTAACGAATTCTCGAAACGAGCTTTCGGCCCAGGGTCTTTCTATGATTCTAGTCTAAAGCTTAATACCCTTGCAGATAAGGTAGATACAGATATTCGTCACCTAACGAATTTAGAAAATCGAGTAGGCATGACTCAAGATAGATTGGCTACGGGATCTAGTACTAAACTAGATATACCTCTAGATGTTATCGCAAGGAAAAATGATGAAGGTGCTGATACAGTAGCGAAATTGATTAAATTTATAGCTGGCGATGTTGAAAAGCATGCTGATTATGATCCAAAAGCTTTGGAAAAATGGCAAGCGGGCTTTAAAGTTGCCGCTGGTGATGATAGTAAGATAGTTGATATTCAGTCACCAACACCGAACGCTGCAGTGCAAGCCCAGATAGCAGGACTTGCTAATAGTAAAGAAACGAGTATTGGTGGTCTTCTAGTTACAAAATTACTAGATGATACAAGTAGTACTTCGTCAGTACAAGTTAAATTAGGTTCTGACACAGTAACTACAAATGCTGAAGGTGCTTCTAGGATTATAGAATCCTATAAACAGCATATAGAAGCGCAAAGGAAAAGTGAAGAAGGGTGCGAGATAGCGAATCGTTTAGCTAAGGCTTATCTTGCAGTTGATTCGGCTGCAGATCAAGGCAAAACGCTTAGAGAGCAATTAGTCAACATTAAAGATAATTTAAGTGGTGCTGAGAGCGTTCGAAAACTCACTTCTGCCTTAAAGCAAGATAGTGATTTAATTACATATAACTTTGGCTTAGAATCATCTAGGAAAACGGGTGAGGAGTCTATCCTGAAATTATTAGCGAAATTAGCTCCAGAGACACGTGAAGATCTAGTAAGTGTTAAAAGTACTATTGAAGAAGCGACATCTAAAGCCACGAAATTGATCAAAGATGAATCTAAAGCTGTTCCACATTTAGCTATGACTACTGGTCAAGCAATACATGATGGATTGTTAAGTTCAGATGGTGAAACTTTTAAAGTTTCCTCTGCGTTAGGACAACATTTGTTTGATTCAGTGCAGCAGTCGGTTGGGAAAGAAGCTGATGCTGCCCACAATAAGCTCTTGGATCAAAAGTTCGCAAGGGTGAATGATATCGGGAAAGCTGATACGGAACTCACGAATACTACTAGTAATTTAGTAAAAAGTACTTCGGTAGAAGAGGGTAATTATCATGAAGCTGTTGTTAAATTGAACTCAGAATTGCAAAAGGTCACTGATAGGTATGCCAAGGCTTTTGTTGAGAGTTTTAAGAATAGTAATCAAGATTTACTTGATGCTTCTAATTATAAAGGTGAGCCAACGGAAGATAAAGCTAGGTTTAATTTATTAATGAGTAAATTAGTAGATTCTGCGCTAGAACTTAAAGACGATAATACTGCTGGTTATGCGAAGGTGTTAACTGATGCCAGGGTCGGTGATTTCATTGATACTACTAGGCTTGCTGCTTTTAGTGATACAGATCGAAATTCGATGAACAAAAGAGCAGCTGTTTTATCTGAAGTTCTCGATTCTATGCCAGATGCTAAAGAAATAGAGACATTAAGCAAGATATCTAGAGGTACTATCAGAAGCTTTCAGAGTTTAGAGGCTTTAAACTCTCCTGAATGGAAGAGAAAAATCGTAGACAAGATGGTTACAGGTTTTCTTGAAATGGCAAGAACAGGTGCAGTTAAGCTTGATTCGATCCAAAAAATTATCTCTACAGCTGGTAATTCTAGTAATACGATGGAAAATTTACTTAAAGACTCACTGGTTAGTAGACTTCAAGGTGCTGCTGTATAAACCTCTTCACTAAATATTAAACTGGAATTTAAAGCCCCTTAAGTGTATACATTTAAGGGGCTTTAAAACAGCTATCAATAAATATAAATCAAAGCTTTTTATATTTATGGGCGTAGTAGACGAGCCGATATGTTTTAGTAGAGATGATTTCAGGTCATTAACTGCTGGAGTTGCTCCTATTCAGTTTGACCCTGCAAATGTCGCTCAAAGAGCAGATCAATCTCGCCAAACTGCTGACACTAAAGCAGATGGCTTAAATGATATTTTAGAAAGATTAAATAAGCTAGCAGCGAAGCCCGTAGAATCTGATGATAGCGAAGCGGGTTTTAAGTTTTCTAGCTCCAGCAGGGTTATTAAAGCTACAGATTTAGATGAATGGAGTGAAGAGAATCTTGGACAGCTTATAAAAATATTAGAAAAAATTAAAATCTCAGATCTAGTTGCTAATAAGGATTCTATGTCAGTAGAAGAAAAGGCATCTAATGAGAGAACTATTAACTTATTATTTACTCTAGGAGTGAATTTTGATCACGCATCTACAGTGAACTTGGTTCTTTTAGATCAAGATAGTGCAAGAGATATTAAAAAAATTCAGGATTTAAGTAAAACACTCTTTGATAATCTTGTAAAAGAACGTTCACGAATAAAAGAAAATAATTTAAATCCAGATCAGCAGGCTTTAAGGGACGATGTTGTAACGTTTTTAAGCTTAGATAATGATCCGGAAAATGAGAAATCTGTCAAAGAGAAATTAGAGACTTTAAAAGGAATTATTGATAAAGTTTCAAACACAAGAGACTTGCTTAGTTATGGACGCATGACTACACAGAAACCAGGTCAAATAAAATTCGAGGCGAAACTTTATGACGAAATATCAGGTATATTTGGAGCAGATGAAATCGCTACTAAGCTGACTAAGACTTTTATCGAACAGTTTCATAGCAGTTTAGCTTACTCTGAGCCAGAGCTTTACAGTTATAAAGCAGATACTAATAGGGGTTCTATTAATAAAACGATCTTAGGTATTAGAGAGGGAATCTTTGATAAGTTATTAATCGAAAATAGCCTTCGAGCTATTCCCCCTGATAGATTGTTAGATGATGAGCTTGGAAGGATTTATAATGCTCCTGCTGGCACTGCAAGACAGAATTTAATCTCAAACTATAAGCTAAGCTTAATTAAAAAAATACTGTTTCCAGATATATCAAAGCAAGATTCCATAAAGAATCAAGAAGCCGCTATTAAAAATCTTATTAAATTTGAGCATAAGTATCAGAACTATATTGGTGATAAAGGTAAGACTAGCCGTGATGGTTACGGCTTAGAAAAATCTATTAAAGACATGAATGATTTAGTTCAGGCATTGGATACTTTTAAACGTTTTCCTGATCAGAAAAATGACACGCATCTTATCGCTTTAGGTTCACTGATTAGTGAAGATGGTCAAAATATTTTCGTTAATGACTCGGCTAAAAATGCTTTATTTACAAGCTTGAAGATTACGGGATTGGATCAAATAACTGATCAACATAAAAATATAGTCCTAGACTTGAATCTTGGTGATTTAACTAATCTAGATGATATTAAAGAAAACTTAAACGCCAGTATTATAGAAAATGGGGATAAAACTAATCTTCTAAAAGCTGATTTTGAAGCCGCTAACAGGGAAATCTTTTCTGCCTTAGGCGATCATGAATTTAGATTTATGAGTACGCTTACTAATTTGGTCGATAGATTTTTATATGAATATCGTGGTGAAGATGTAGAAATAAAACAAAAAAATGCTAATTTCTTTGCTGAAGCTGCATTGGAAGAGCATCTGAAAACTACTGGTAAAAATTTAACTGAGAGGAAAGACTTTCTAACTGAAAAACTCTCAGAGGATATGAAAAGTTCTAGAGCTGTTTTTTTTCCAGACCCAGATGACGAGACCAAAAGACTTGATTTTGTAAATACCATTACGGAGTCATTTGATGATTTTGTTCAAGCTATTAAAGCTAATGGTAAAGTTGAAGTATTTTTTGATCCAGATACGTCTATAGATGAACATTTTACGAATTTTAAGGATGCAGAGGGGACTTATTATAAAGACTTAAAAGAGGATATCCTTCGATATGGAGGATTAACCGATAAAAACTCCAAGGATGCTTATTTATTAGAAACTAAGATTATCGAAAATTGGCTGAAAAGCTTTAAAGAATTTGTGGTTGGGTTTGATTATGATAATTCTGGGCTTGGTTTTGGTGCATTAGTTCCAGACTCAGTGAAAGAGTTACTTGGACGATATTCTAGCGGATCTAATATGGATAATTATGCAGATTTTACAGAGAGTATAGAGAAAACACTCAATGATAAGAGTTTATTTGATAACTCCGTTCTGGAGAGGGATGTGAAAAAACAAAAAGAACTTGAAAGGTTAGAAAATTCTCTGAATAATATTAATAATGGCCGATCTGGTGATGTTTTAAAACGCTATCTAGTAGAAGAGCTGAAGCCTAAAGCTACCTCTGATGATGATTTTAGAATACAGGCACTACTAAAAGAGACTCTAATTCATGTTTTGAAAGGTATTAATCAAGAAAGCTTTAATCCCCAGCATAGTACTAATCCAGCTACACCTGATGCGTGGAGTACCAGTCGAGATAAAGGTGCCGAATACTTGGCAAAGATATTTCCCCTTGCCTTAAAGCAAACTCACATCTCTTAAGGATCCACTGAAAAATCCTTAAAGTGGCATTTTAGGTAGAAAATTTTATGATAGTTTTTTCATCTTTTTGAGGAGTCCATAAGTCAGCTTGAATGGAATAGTGGTCAGTGAAAGTCTGGTAAGGAAATTGTTTATTAAAATAGACTGAATCCCTCATGCGTATTTGATTAGCAGTATTTAGACCATCTATAACGTAAGCATGAGTTCTACTAGTACCATGGAGAAAACTTCTTACTGGTGTATAAAATGCTGCGAGGGGATGCTTTGGGTCTGGGATGTATTGATTTTGGTAAAAACGATTATAGCGAAGCACAATGGTGTTTATATTACCTGGAGTTTGAGACTCTTTTAGGAAAGCTCTAAAATCTTCTTCTCCTTTAGGAGTTCCTAGAATTATTAATTGACTATCATTAGCTAAATGCTGCTCTAAGAGAGCAAGTGAGGCAGGCTGTTTATTGCTAGTACCTACAGGGATAAGCAGATTCTGCAATGTATGAGTATCAAGGCTACCTAAATTATTGTAATCATCAATAAGTTCAGTTAAAGTACTGAGCCTTCTTTTTAATTCTTCATTATCTTTACCAACTAACTTTTGAGATATATAGTCTGGATTAGATAACTTTTTAGATATAAGGTCTGGATTAGAAAAAAAGCAAGCTTGATTCATCATTTCATAAACTTTTAATAAAACAGGGTTCGCTTCTTTTCTATCAAAAGAATCAGTAAAAATAAGGCAAGAGTCATGTATATCTCGTATTATCTCGTCTAAATGCAATGTTGCCATTTTGCTTAAGATCTTAGTAAGATCATTTTGTTCTAGCGAATCATTAGAGTAATCCTGCCAGAATGTTCTGATAATCTTATCTGCTTGAGGGAAATTATTCACATACCCTTCTCCACCGATATATTTTTTAGCAGCAAAGCCATAGATACTCACTCCAGGAGAGCCTTCTTTAAAGCCACCATGATAAAAATTCATAGGAGAAAAAACGAAACTACCTGGCTGCATAGAATGAAGGGATGATAAATACGGGTACTCGACTCTAAACTCAAACTGAGAATCGCCTTTAACATTTATATCCACGCCATGCAAGCCACTATTAACGATCAAACGCTGTCTCCAAGGCTCGACAGTAGGAAGGTGCTGATGACTATTGATTTTTATCCTAAAACAAGGCTCTTTTCTGTAGTCGTATCCTAAGCCAATTCCCTCAAAAATTGTCTTTTTCGCTACAGCAGATTGATCTAAATAAAGCATCTTGTAAACTAAAGCAGAGTATGCACATTCGGGCATTTGTCCTTGCTCTGGTTTCATGCGATGCTGATCAAAGAACATGGTCTTAAGAAACTTAGCGTTTCCTTTACCTATAAGACTCAAACCTAGCTTAGCATCATCAAGAGTTGAAACATAAAATGTATCATCAGCAAGCTGTAATATATCTGCGGCTTTTAGTTTTACATCAGCAGTGCCATCTACTAAAAAACCATTTACATAAGCCTCTTCTAGCGGATAATTCCCACACTTACTTGTAGGCTTATATTTTATAGTTTCTGATGATGGATCAAGAGTAATACGTCCAAGAAATTTTTTTTCTAAATCTCTATAGATAAATAAATCATAATTATAGTTATCACTATATTCAGTAATATTCTTGTCAAAAATCAAAGAGCTTTCTGGGATAGTGATTGGTTCATCTGAAGCTAGATTTAAAAGAATTTTACTTTTTTCTTCCTCACTCATGTGCCATTGAAATTCCTCTCTGCTAGATGATTTGATAATGGCACCCCGTAAAATATCATCCTCAAAATCATATAAACGAAATTCATCTAGTAATTTAGCTAAATTATCAGAATCATTAACCTTTATACAGACTGCTTCTATTAAGTCGCTGACATCTAATTCTTTTTTGAAAAACTTAACTCTAGAAAGGAATTCAATTTGATTATAAATATCTTTCTTAGAAAAATCTTCTCTTATTTGTTTATATATTAATGGATCAATAGCTTGTTTGCTATTCTCTAGATTCGAGTCATAGAGAGAGAATAAGAAAGGTGTTATAGTATTAGGCTTTTCTTTCTCTTCAGCAGCGAGAGTGGGATAAATAAAATTAATTGTTCTCCTGAAATCTTTTACTTGATTGAGAAGATCTATTGCTCTGGAAAATTGTGATCCCCCCTGATCTTTTAGACTTAGTTGATTTAAATTTTCTAAAGCCTCCAAAATCAAATCTCTATCAGATCTAAAATCTCTAACAGTTTCTTTAGCTTTAGGAGCAAGTCCTGTACGTTCAAGTTCATTTGCTAATTCATCCACTAAAGGCAATCCACCTCCAAGATTAAGTTCTTGAGCGAGCTGAGTGGTTTTAGCAGAAATATGACCATCATTAAACTTAGTTTCAATAGTACCTGTAAATATATTCGTTAATTGACTAGAATCAGGCTCCAAAGATTGATATTCTTTTAACGCTCTAGTAAGATCAAAAGTATCCTTAGACTCCTTAATTTTTTCTATTACTTGTTTTTTTCGTGTAAACTGTTCTCTTATTGATTTCTCTAGACTATATTCTAAGCCAATTTCCTTCGCAATTATCAATGGTAGGCTAGTACTAGATTCAGGTTTAGGTGGGCTTAATAAAAAATCACTAATTTTTATTTCATTAAGAGAAATCATAGAATTATTTTCAGATTCTAAAGCTGTTAAGGATAATTCCTGAGATGGACCAAGTAGCTTGGCTCCACCTTGATTTCCAGGACGAGTTTCTGGGAGAAAAGTACTAAGTAATTTTAAAAATGGATGTGCTTGATTTAAATCAGATGGTCCACCACTTAGTTCATGAGTTACTAATTCCCCTCTTAGAACTTCAAAACCATTTATTTTACTTTCATAGCTAATGGTATGCGGGCAATTACCATAAACATAATCTTCAACCGAATATGAATCGCCTGTCCATACTAATGTCGGAGCAGATCTATCATGAGTGTTAATAGATTCAATAGGATTTAATAAGGCAGATATCATAGAACCCGTTTTATCTTCCATGATTGCTTCTCCAAGTTTTCTGAAATACGAAGTACTTTCTTCTAAAGTTCGATCCTTCGCTGAAACTAAAGAATCAAATAATTCAGCTTTAGCTTTAGTAACTAGATTTAAAACAGGTCCATGCCCTTCAAGTAACCCGACGTAATATAAATCAGTTTTTCCTGCATTTGAAACACTTAAAAAATCACCTACTTTTAATTTTATTTTTTCATCATCTCGGAATCGCGAATTTACCCGAGTACCATTAAGTTTAATTTTTACATCCTCTTTAGGAGTTACCAAATTTAGCTGTCCATTAGTTTTATCAAGACCTATAGAAAAGACATGAAGCATTTTATCCTCTTGCCTTTGGAAGAAATGATTAACCGTCATAAACTCAGTTTCTTCTAAATTAGATTCTAGAGCGGAGTATGGAATAGTCAAATTTTTTCCTTTCTCCATAGCTAAATTCATAACAAAATCTTCTTTGTTTGAGTTTGATAAAAGGGTGAAATCTTTTTCTAGAACTCTTGCTAGGAATTTCTCTTTATAGAGCTCTTGATTTATATCAAATAATGATAATTTCTCTTGAAATAAATACATGTCATTAGAATTTTTTAAATTTGATACTAAAAAATCTAAAGTTTCGTTAAATCTTCTCTCTGACTTAATTTCTTTTAATATTAATGCTTGATAATAGAATCCACTTTTTTCAATATGCTGATGAATATTATCAATTCCTTCTGCATTAAGCTTCCCTGAATCAAGTAAACTTGGGATATACGCAGCTGGTACAAATTTCTCTAGGAGACAGATCATATCTAAAGTTTGGGATAAATCTCGAGAATCTGTCTTGCTGAAATCCCCACTGCGAGAAGATCCTAGGGCGTAGCATAAATCATAAACTTTGTTCCAGGCAAGATGAAGATCTAAATCCTTACAAGTTTTTTCTATATCGTCAAAAGACCAGTCAAACTCAATACCCCAATTATATTTATGCAATCTCTCATGTTTAATTCGCTGTAGTTCACCCCAATCATTTTCACGATATTCTGGAGTATTTATTGGGCTCCTATTTGAAAACATCGAAGCCTCTCTTTCCGTTTTATGAATATCAACTTTTAATTTCACTGAATTATTTAAAAATTTATTATTAACTATTGTTGAAAAGCTTTTTACAAAAGCAATATCTTTTTTTAGATCATCAGGCATTAACTGTACTGCAAATGTAAATTGTTCTGTATTTGCTATTGATCTTGTGTATTTTATATACTCTGATTTAGCTGCTTGTAAATCACCCTGATCATAGTGTTTAAAAGCCTGTAATAAAAGCTTTTCTTTTTTTAGCTTAATTATCAAATCATCGTCTGTGGCATTTTTGTTATCTAAAAGAGATTTTGGAATATCTGTCCAAGTTCTCAAATGTTGTTGTATGGATTTATCAATCTTAGAATTATTTAAAATCAACTCGAGTATTTTATATTCTTCTGTTAGATTATCATTTACTCTATATTCTCTAATTGCAGGTAGAAACCTTTTAAGAAGCGAATTTGATGAGCATTTATCACTTCTTAAAAAACGATTTACTAGCTTATGAGCATTATTAATATCTAAAATTTTCTTTAAACTCAAAAAGGCATTTTCATAAATAGGCTCTGCTTCATGCTTCTCTAATAAAATCGCTTCTAGCTTATTATCAATATACTTTTTAAAGTTACTAGTATCTAATCCTAGAGAATTTACAGAATCAGCAAATTGCTTGTCAGTTAGAAATCGCACGGCAAAACTATCTAGTGAGCCAGATAACTCCATTTGATATTTTTGCTCAGCCCTAGAATCTTTCGCAGCAGAGCTTGTTAAGAGATCATACTTTTTAGCACTTTGATCGAATCGAAAATTTTTAGAAACTTGATGATAAGTACGGTTAAACTCATCACATTCTTCTAACAAGGACTCTACTCTATCTATTTGGTAATTTTTAACATAAGGAGTATTTATATTTATAACATTATCTGCAAGGTTAATAATATTATCTAAGACATAAACTGCTGGGTGTTTAATTTTAATATTTAGTAATTCTGCATTTTCTGGATTCGCTTGTAGCTCTTTTTTAATTCTTGATTGCCCTTGCTCAGACAGCATTCCTGCTCCTGAAGCCTTACCATCTACAGTAACTAAATTACCTAAACGCATAGAAGGAAGACTAGCTATATTTTTAGTTAGAATAACTGCTCCAGCCAGACCTACCAGACCTAAATTGCAAGCTGCTTCTGGAGTCCTAATGATTATCTCCTTAGTTAAAAATAAATTTGTTTTCAAATTCATGTATCCTTATAACGAATTTACTTAAGATAATTTGATCAAAAACTCTTCTTTAAGTACTTTATACTTTTATGACAACTATTATCCGAGGGCTACGAGGAATCTTGGGAAGTAACGAGAAGATCTCAGCACCAGAGGGAACTACGGAAGGCGTTACAGTAGAGCTTGGACCAGCTAAGCAGCCAGCTTTAGCTGCAAGTCAAGATACTATAGATAAAGCTTTAGCGATACTAAATCTTGGTTCAGATGGAAATATCAAAGCTGATCTGAGAACACGTTTCATTAATGGGCTTAAAGATTCTTTAGCTGACGATGGAAAGCTTCAAAAAGCTTTAGTAAAAGATTTTGGTACGCAGGCAAATAATAAAAGACCATTACAGATCGCAATAGATATTTTAGATTTAGGAATTCCTTTTAGTGTGCTTTCTTTATCTGGAAATTCTAATCAAAGCCTCAGAAAACACCTAAGCTCCTCTCGAGTAACGACACAACTACCTCAAGGTTTATGGGCTAAAATCTCAGACCAGTCTCTGAAAATTATATTAGGGCATGCAAATACAGTAATTAATACCGAGCTTAATGCCATTGGAAAGCAGTCTAATGGAATCATGATTGAAGATTTAAATCTTTTTGAAAAGGAAATGGATTCACTTGAAGGTAGAATAAATTCATCGAATAAGGGTCAGGCAGCGAATCCGAAGAAGGTTTTAATATACGCGAATGCTTTAGCAGCAATTGCAGTTGGAATTGCAGCAGTTGACTTAACAGGAGCATGGGATATTATTCCAGGAGTAGGACCTAATAAACGAGTTCCTCCTCCTCCTTCAGAACAAGTAGTAACGAATGATGTAATGAAGAAGATAAATAGTTTTCCTGGAAAAGATATTAGTAGAGAATCTCAATCGACTATTCAAGACAGGATCGATACGAATTTAAATAAATTACCACCTACATTCTCTATGAGACCAACAGCTTATGTTGAAGATACTAAAAAGCCAGTAAGCGCAAGTAGTGGTAAATTTGTAGTAGGAGTTGAAGTTGAAGCACAGGTAGGTACTAATCCTATTAGAATTGTCTATCAAGAGAGCACCTCAGGTACCCAGATCACAATCATGCCTGAACAAAACAAAGGTGGAGATATCAGGGTTCAGATTATTAAAGTGCCTGCAGGAGAAAAACCGACCGTGGAAGAGCATAAACAAGTAGGTAATTAATCTGGATGCTTTTTTTAATAATATAGATTTTTCATTATTGTATTGCTCATAATATTTACTGGGACTAGTTTTCAGAGCAGTATGTATTCTGGATTTGTTGTAGTAATTAATTGTTTGATTTATGTTTTCAATTAATTCTCCTTTAAAATCAAATCTGTTAGCATCACCTAAAATCTAGCTTAAAACCGCTGTAGTAAGATTCTTGAAATCCATTTTGCCAAGGACAAGCTTTTGAACTCATTGATATTTTAGTGCCCTGTGCTGTAACAAATTTGACGTAGGTTTCTGATTTCATTTCACTACCTTGATCACTATGAATAATAGATGGGATACCATGCTTGAAAGCCATTCCTAGGCAGCGTTGCATCATATCAGTCGTATGCTTAGAGCTAATCTCCCAGCCTAATATTTCTCTGGTACAAATATCTATTACAGTTGCCACATAAAGAAAACTTCCTTGAAAATCAATGTAGGTAAAATCTTAAGCCTTCAACTGATTAGCTTTCATTACCCTTTCCACTTTCTTAACTCAACAAGAAATTTTGAATCTCGTTCTTTAATTTGCTTGCCATATCGAAGAATGCGAAGATACTTTAAGCCAGAAGATTAAGCAAAGCATCCAGATTAATTACCTACTTGTTTATGCTCTTCCACGGTCGGTTTTCCTCCTGCAGGCACTTTAATAATCTGAACCCTGATATCTCCACCTTTTTTTTGTTCAGGCATGATTGTGATCTGGGTACCTGAGGTGCTCTCTTGATAGACAA
>JBMOEX010000018.1:0-26524 GCA_049314535.1 Vampirovibriophyceae bacterium
GGGATTATGGCTTTAGTAAAGCCAAGCTTTTGAGCTTCTTTTAATCGCAGTTCTATATTAGTAACTTGGCGAATTTCTCCACCTAATCCTAGTTCGCCTAGTGCGATGAAATCATTAGCAGAGGAATCAGGTTTTTCAAGCATGGAGAGTGCGATGGCTAGGTCAGAGGCGGGTTCTTTGATACTAAGACCACCTGCAACATTTACATAGACGTCTTGTTTACCCATGGGTATTTTTAAGTATTTTTCCATAATGGCTAATATTTGATGTAACCTCGTAAAATCTATACCGTTCGCCATGCGCCTAGGATTATGCTGGTCAGAATATATAACTAGTGACTGTACTTCCACCAATAAAGCTCTGCGCCCCTCTTTAATGACCGTAACTATACCACCAGCACGTTGATTTAAAAATATCTGTGAAGGATCGCTGACATCACTTAATCCATTTTCTCGCATTTCAAATACGGCTAGTTCATCAGTGCTGCCAAAGCGATTTTTAATTGAGCGTAGAATCCGCAAAGATTCGTCTTTAATCATTTCGAATTGTAAGACTGTATCAACCATATGCTCTACAATTTTTGGGCCAGCTATATCACCATCTTTATTTATATGACCGACTATGAAAATTGGCACATTGAAAGTCTTAGCGACTCTAGTAAGGTTGGAGCAGCATTCTTTAATCTGCGAGATATTACCTGGAACTGAATCTAGGTTAGGGTTATAAAGAGCTTGTATGCTATCGACTATGATTAAATTAGCTTCGGAGCTTTTAATCGCTTCAAGAATTTTTTCGAGGTTGCTCTCTGTATAAACTAAAATATTCTCCTCATGGGCGTGTAGCGGAACTCCAATTTCTGCGTTTTCGTCGTCCTCATGATCCTCATGTAAGCTTGATAAATCAAGCTTGTATTTCTGCTTGCTCGGATATGAGCCACTCACATGGCTCGCATCCTCGGCATCGCTAGAAATTACCCGTACATTGCGGTCATTCGTCCTCCTCAGCCTTGAACTTGTTCGTTCGGCTACACGCCCCTCATATGAGACACTTTTTTGTTTTGCATGCTCGGTATTGCTGGAAATTTTTCTGGGTATACCGTGATCAGTCTCATAACACCCGCCCTTGCTATTTAACCGCTTCGCTCTCATTTTAAGCTGGGTAGAAGATTCTTCCGCACTGACATAGAGTACTTTTAACTTTTGTAGACTGAAATGAAAAGCTAGCTGCAACAGTAAAGTCGATTTACCGATGCCTGGCTGACCGCCTATAAGATTTACGCTAGCGGGGACTATGCCACCACCGAGAACACGATTAAATTCTTCTGAGCCAGTATTTAAGCGAAGTATAGAGTCTTCTCCTATTTCACTTAATCTGAGTATCTCATCTTCTGAGTTTACGAATAAGCTGTGTTTCACGCCCGTAGCTTTAGTTTTCGTTTTTATTATGGTTTCTTTTTCTAAAGTACCCCAAGCTCCGCAGCTACTGCATTGACCAAAGTAACCATTAGTTTCATGGCCACAGTTACGACAAACCCAGACGAACTTACTCATATCTATGTAAGGGTATCATGGGATTCGCAATACTGACAATCTAAAATACTCAGAATATTTTATCCCAAAGACTTTTCCAGGTAGTATAAAAATCCCCTGTCCTAGGAGCTCTTGAAAAAAATTTTCTACTGGTGACTGCTCCCAATTTTCAATTTCTGCGTTTTCGTCAGCTAAAGATTTTAAATTATTTTTATTAGAGTTAAGTTTAGCGAGCATAGACAGCCCCCCAAAACTACCCTGAGGTAAGTCTATAGAAGCCTCACCCAAAAAGCTTGCTTGGGATTGCTTGTGATCTTCAATTTCTGTGTTTTCGTTGCTTGAACTTGCATGTTTGCAAGCAGTCCCATTGTGAGTTAATTTTATTACATCAGGATTGTCATAGATTTTATCTAATCCTCTCTTGATAAGTATTTTAGAGTTTTCTAAAAGTATTTCTCGTTTATTTAAAGCTAAGGCTGCGATTTTTTCACTTAAAATAGAGGTTCTAAGGGAAAAATAACTTTTTTGCGAAAGACATTTCTCGATTATTTTTTCGTCTTGTGTCGCTATCCAACCAACTCTAAGCCCTTGAAGACCATAAGCTTTACTGACATCAGAAATGCTTACGCCTTTTTCGTAAAGACTAGCTACTGCTGGAATGGGTTTTAAGCAGATATCTCTGAAAACCTCGTCAGCGATTAAGTATCTACCATTAAGAATGCTTATAAGTTCTTTGAGCTCAGATTCATTGAAGCAGTAACCACAGGGATTATTAGGATTATTAATCACTAAGGCTTTTATCTCAGGGTTTTCTCTAATTATTTTTTTTAAAGATTCTAAGTTAAATTTAAAATCTTCCGCCCATTTAAAATCCCAATCAATTACTGTGCATCCTAAGCCTTCAGGTATCTTATACAGAGAGGGATATATGGGTTTCTGTACTATTAGGCTATCGCCTAGTGTAAATAGGCTTGAAAATAATAAAATAATAGCCTCAGCAGCTCCGCTGGTAGAGAGGAACTTTAACTTGGAATACTGATTATAAATATTTTCAAGAGCAGAATAGAATTCTTCTAAGCCATATTTTGAAGAATAGTCTAGTTCTAGATTTAAAAGGTCTTTTAATAAAAATTCTTGGTCTTTTTCTTCGTATAGGCTAAGCACCTGATGAATACTTAATGGATTTAAGCAAGCGGTACTAAACGAAAAGGAGTAACCTTTTTCATGGAAATTGTATAAGTCTTCTAGTTCAAAATTATTAAAAAGCAAATAACACGCTAAATAGGAAAAACTATTTAATTTCTACGTGTTCAGTTACTTTACGTAGATATTTATTATACTTCTTAGCTTTCAGCTTATCTGGATGCTTTTTCTTATTCTTGGTAGTAGCATAGCGAGACGGCGGAACCCCAGCAGCTCTAGCTTCTGTACATTCAAGTATAATTTTTACTTTATCTTGTTTCTTCTTCGCCATATTCGATATCCAGAACGAGAATTATATCAAAGAATCATACTTTAAGCCCCCTCTTCTTAAAAAATTAATCTTTTCAACTGAATAGAAGTCCTACCCTAAAAGTCCATGTAGAGATCATGAATAATATTGTTAAGGATCATGCTTTATTTTTAACTAAATCTACGGAGGTAGAAACGAAGATATCTAAGCTCTTAAGCGATACTTCTGTTTTGCCGACTAATCAGAAGCAGCTTTTAGAACTTTTGGATCTAGCTGATGATGTTAATACTTTAAATTCGCGACTAATACAGAGCCTTCTGCCTTTAGAGAATTTATCTAAAAGATTAGTTCATAAAACTAAAATTAGATCTAAGCTTCAAGATTCAAAACCAGTTACAGAGGCTGATTTACAGAGATTAGTGCAGATGCTAGGTTATAGCATTATTCGGGATGAGGCAGAGGCGAGCATTCTACTTGACTATTTATATTTAGCGAAAAAAATAAAAAATCGTCATCAAAGAACTTTACTGAAGAATGCTGTCTGGAACGCTAAAATAGCCAGAGGTTTAGCTGAGATGATGCAAGTATCTAATCCCAGAGAGGCTTTCTTTGCAGGTCTAAACTTTCATGTGGGCAAACTTCTTCTCGTGATAAACGATGAAAGATCATATGAAGAAATAGAAAAGATGAAATTAATGGGAATGGATTCAGCTAGTGCAGAATCTGCAATACTTGGCTTTAGTGTAAATGAGCTTGCTAAGAGGTTTTTACTTAATCAGAGATTACCAGATGCTGTTATAGATGTTGTTGTAAATGGTCATGAAAGAAAAAACAAGGCAGATAATGACGCTTTATTAAACATAGTGAGTTTTGCTGATGTAATAGTTAGAGCTATTAATGAAGAGCGCCGTAGTTTAGTTGAAGTTTGGCATGAATCTAAAAATTTTTTACAGGAGCTTAAGTTAGATATTTCTTTCGATGAGTGGAATAGACAGATTAAATTGATATTTTTTCACTTAGTGAAATTTGAAAATGAAGTCTAATTTCTGCTGTTTAGTGAAAATACCTTACTAGAGTTATCCTGTATTAGTTAAAATATGTGTTTATGGATAACACAAAACTTGAACAGGCTAGAGAAATAATATCTAAGTACCTTGCCCCCGATAATTTTAAAGATCTTTCTGTAATAGGTGATAAAAAAGTCGTCTTTAACCTATTAATGGAAAAGCCTGATGATAAAAAGAAGTCAGAGATTATATCTCAGCTAGAGTCGCAGCTTAAGAAACTTGGTTTCGAAGAATTAGATGTTTATACGACACAGAAATCAGATACTGCTGCTGGTCATAGACCGCTAGGTGGCACTACTAATAGAGGAACCTTAGCTCCTAAGTCACCAGTTGAGGGTGTTAAGCATATTATCGCTATTAACAGTGGTAAAGGTGGTGTGGGTAAAAGCACTTGCTCAGTGAATTTAGCGATAGCTCTTTCACAACTCGGTAAGAAAGTGGGTTTAATGGATGCTGATATTACTGGTCCTAACGCGCATCTTATGCTTGGTGTAACAGAGAAGCCTTACATTACTGAATCTAAAAAAGTTATGTCTTTAGAGGCTCATGGTATTAAATTAATTTCCATGGGAACTCTTGTGGATGAGGATAAACCTACTATCTGGCGTGGACCTATGCTGGATGGCGTTATTAAACAGTTTTTAAGAGAAGTAGAATGGGGCGAATTAGATTTCTTGATTATAGATCTGCCTCCTGGGACTAGTGATGCACAGCTTACTCTCTGTCAGAATGTTCCTCTAGATGGAACTGTGATTATTACTACCCCTCAAGATGTTGCTCTTTTAGATGCGAAGAAGGGACTGATGATGTTCCAGAGAATGGGTGTGCCGATTTTAGGTCTTATAGAAAATATGAGTTTCTTTGAGTGTCCTCAGTGTCATCATAGATCTGAAATATTCTCTCACGGCGGCGGTAAGGCTGCTGCTGAGAATCTAGGCTTAGATTTTCTTGGTGCTATTCCTATCGAGCTTAAAGTTCGTACTGGTGGTGATAGTGGTCAGCCGATTACTGCTGTAGATCCGAATCACTCGGTGTCACAGGTTTTTAAAGCGATAGCTGAGAAACTAGTACAGAAGATAGCGAAGCAGAAGCTTACGGTTTAGCTATTTAAGAGACCGATACGCATTTCATTTTTAATATTTTATTGATTCTTTGTTGTTGTGGGAGTGTTTTCAGCTAGCTTTACTCCCTTTAGCACCACTAACGTGTCTTCCACGACTCCCGCTATTAGCAAAAGGATTATGTCCTTGTTTCACGCGGCGTTGATATTCTCCTTCATGGGTAATTTTATCTATAGCTAAAGATAACTTAGTTAAACTCAAACTCTTGGACTTGCTTGATTGGATTAATGATTTTCCTGTTTGTTGATTCTTTAGGCTTAATTGCTGCGGTATTTTTTCAAGGAAGGCTTGATTCATAAAAGCGAGTGTAGTATCTTTCATTTCAAGAATTCTATCGGGGTTATTTACTAAAAAATCATGGATAGTGGTTTGATTTTGTTCATAAAATTGACGAGTCTCCAGTACTTGGTTATAGGCTGCTATTAGATCCTCTTTTAAATCTTCTGGAATAGTCTTGTTTGGGTTTCTTGTTAGGGTTGTTGAGTTTGCTTGTATTCCATCGAAATCTATTTTCTTACTTAACTCAACAAAGGAATCAAAGACTTTTTCTGGATCAAATTCTCTATTCTTGGCTTTACTTGGGTTGATCATATTTGCGTAGCGAAAATTAAAAATATTTTTTAGATTGGAGTCTGTGGGACTAAGGCTAAAAAGATTCTGAAGATAGAAATACTGCTCTTTTATTGTTTTAGCCTTATCTGGGTTTTTTTGATTTAAATTGGCGAATTTTTGATTGATAAATAGCTTATAAAAAGTACTACTTAAAATACTTTTAGTGATACTATCGGAGTAATTAGAATCTTTTTTATTGTTATGGTTATTAACTGAAGATTTAATTATCGTAGGTAGTCTTTCTATTACTGCATAAGTCTTTTGTATTAAGCTTTGTGTTTGTTGATTTATTTTTGATTTTAATGTGTCTTTTTCTATTATTTCGTTTTCGGATTCTATTGTATTGAGTATTTTTGTACTTTTTGGGTTAATTTTTGATACAGCATCTAGAAACTGAAAAACAGGTAAAATTTGATCTAGTTTTTTTTGTACATTAAGTTTTGTAACTCCATTAAAAATCGAGCTTAATTCCACCTGATAGCTCTGTTCATTATTTTGAGGGGGGAAAAGTTTTTCTTCAGCAGCATTTAAAGATTTAAGGACTTTTTCTACTGCAGAAATTTTCTGAACAGACTCGGGGTTAGTTTTTGTAGTAGTTGTAAGCAGGTTGAGAGCATTTTGGAGTTCTTCTTCCTCGTCTCTAAAGTTTTGAGGAAATACCTGTTTTGTCTCGGTTAAATTAGCAGAAATCAGACTCATTATCTTAATCATATTATCTTATTTGCCTAAGCATTGAAATTAATTTGGTTTAAGATATAAACTATGTCCAGTTCAGATATAGTTTCTAAAATTAGCTTTGGTAAAGGCTTAGACACTGATTTAATTACTCCACCCGTTTTTTCTGATAAAGAAGAGGAAAGGCTTTACCGCAAACAGCGTTTAGCAGTGGCTTTTAGGCTTTTTGGGCATTATGGTTTTGATGAAGGTGTTGCTGGTCATATCAGTGTGAGAGATCCGATACTTACTGACTGTTTTTGGGTAAACCCGATGTCGGTGCATTTTTCGTTAATTAAAGTCTCTGACTTGGTTTTAGTTAATCATGATGGAGAAATTAAAGAAGGAAAGAGGGCTATTAACAAGGCGGCCTTCGCGATTCACTCTAGAATACATCTTCATAAGCCAGAGATTAATGCTGTAGCTCATGCTCATTCTGTTTATGGTAGAACATGGTCTACTTTAGGGCGTTTTCTAGATCCTATTACCCAAGATGCTTGTACTTTTTATGAGAATCAAGTTATTTATGATGTTTACAAAGGTGTGGTCGCAGACTGTAATGAAGGAGATGATATCGCAGGTTTATTAGCTGATAAAGCTACTGTGATATTACAAAATCATGGACTATTAAGTGCTGGAAAGTCGGTGGAGTCAGCAGCTTGGCTGTTTATACTTATGGATAAGTGCTGTAAATCACAGATTCTAGCTGAAGCTGTGGGCAAGCCTAAAATTATTCCACATGATGTTGCTATTAAGGCTAAGACTTACATTGCAAATGAGGTAACTATGTTTGCTAATTTCCAGCCACTTTATAACATGATTTTAAGTAAGCAAGCGGATTTCTTACACTAAGGGACTGCTTGCAGAAATTAGAGATTGCGAGCAGCCCCATTGAGGGATTCGTGTAAGGTCATGAAGATGCACTTTGCTGTGATTAAGCTAGAATACTAATATGCGCATACTCCACACCATGCTTAGAGTAAAAGATTTAGAAGCTTCTAAGAAATTTTATACAGAGGTGCTTGGCATGAGAGTTTTACGCGAAAGGGAATATCCTGATGGTAAATTTACGCTCTGTTTTTTAGGTTATGCTGATGAAGCTGAAAATACTGTTATAGAGCTTACTTATAATTGGGGACGCTCAGAATATGATCTGGGAGATGCTTTTGGTCATATAGCTTTAGAAGTGGACGATGTCTATAAAGCATGTGAGGAAATAAAATCGAAAGGCGGCTTGGTTACTAGAGAAGCTGGTCCGATGAAGCATGGCACTACCGTTATAGCCTTCGTTAAAGATCCTAATGGTTATTCTATTGAGTTGATAGGAGTTAAAGCTTAATAGATGACACAGCTGGAAAATATAGAGTCGATGCAAGTCAGAAAGAGGGTTCACACAAAGACAACTTGCAGCACAAATAGCCAAAAACTTTGAGGAGCTTGGCGTATGAATTTAGAAAATAACAACGCAATAATAATTTATCAAACGCAGGATGGTAAAACCAAAATCGATGTAAAAATCGAGAATGAAACTATCTGGCTTTCTCAAAGCCTTATGGCAGAGTTGTTTCAGACAACAAAGCAAAATGTAAGCTTGCATATTAAAAACATTTTTGAAGAAGGAGAGCTTGACGAGATTTCAACAGTCAAGGATTACTTGACAGTTCAAAACGAAGGCTGCAGAGAGGTTTCAAGAAAAGTTGCATATTACAGTCTCGATGTCATTATTTCTGTAGGTTATCGTGTGAAATCCCTGCGTGGTACTCAATTCAGAATTTGGGCTAATCAGATTTTAAAAGAATATCTCATTAAAGGCTTCTCGATGAACGATGACCTTTTAAAAAAAGCTGGCGGAGGGTCTTATTGGAAAGAACTTTTAGAACGCATAAGAGATATTCGCTCGTCAGAGAAGGTGTTTTATAGACAAATCCTTGATATTTACGCTACAAGCATTGATTATGACCCAAACTCAGATATAACCAAAAAGTTTTTCAAAACCTTGAATTTTATGATTGAAATCAGGCATTTAGCTGATGAAATAAGAGAAACTCATAAGCTATACACCTCTAGAGCTGCTGCTGATAAGCTTTATGGGCTTAATCTTTTATAGTAAATAAAATAGTAAGCAGCAAATAAAAATAAAGTTATATGCGAAAGCATACAGAATTTACAGACTAGCTCTAATGTAAAGAACATAATATACATATAAGACAGTGCTATTAAGACTAAGAGTATTAAAAAGGTCTCGAAGACCCTCTGTATTTTCTCTAGTTCACTTTCAAGGGCGTGTAGCGAAACTCCAATTTCTGCGTTTTCGTCGTCCTCATGATCCTCATCTACCTTGAGTACACTGCGGTCATTGTTATCTGCGTTTTCATTATTAATTTTAGTTTTTAGGTCTGGGTGCTGAGTACCGAAGTGTATCCTTGAAAACATGTAGCAGAGTAGACTGAAGCTCGCTAAACCAAAAATAGGTGTAGGGATACCGAAGAGCAGAGCATACTTAGAAAGCATCACCGCATCACAGTCTGTAGTACAGGCAAGTGAGTGAATATCTGCAAGTATATCCTTGAAGTAATAAAAATTTATGTATTTATAGGCAAGTACAGCACTATTGATAATCAGAACCCCTAATAACATAAAGGGAATTATTGGGAATTCGTGTTTTTTCTGTTGTTCAGGCATAATATTGTAAAATCATAGCTAATGAGGTTCGCTTTAGCATTTCTATTATTAATAATCTCGCAATCCTGCTCGTTAATCAATAGCGATATTGCGGCAAGCGAAAGCAAACCTAACCTTAAAAGTGAGACGAAACAGGTAACTCCAGCCTCCCCAGCGAATCCCACTCCAGGAGAAGAGCAGTCCAAGTATAAAGAGGGAGATAATTTATCTAAATTTCTTAGAACGACTAAAGTCAGAGACCGTTCTTTAAAGATTAAAAATTTAGTGGATTTTGTAGATCAAGGCAAGAAAACTGTTTTTATTGCAGTTAAACCAGACTGTGTTTTCTGTGAGACTTTACTTGCAACTATGCAGGATTATAGTTCTAAAACTAAGTTTAAACAGAAAATAGTATTCTTCACTGATGCGAAACACGCTTCGGTAGATGCTTTTTTGAAAAAATCTAATGAATATTCCCAGATACCAGCGACATGGATTTATGATGACCAGAATAAACTAGCTGAAACCTTCGTCTTATCTGCTTTTCCTAGATTTTTAATTATAGATGCTAAGCATAAACTAGTTAAGGATCAGAGAGGTTTAGTTCCTCCTGCTGATAGAGAGAGTTTAAAAGGTTTAGAAATTCCTGTAATATTACAGAAGATATCCGAGTCGACTATAGACTGGTTAAAAGTTCAATAATTTTATGATAAAAACGATAAAAGACCTAGCAGTAAATCAAATTAAATCTAAAAAGATTTTAATGAGAGTTGATTTTAATGTCCCTCAGGATAAGGAACTGAATATTACGGATGACTCAAGAATCCAAGCGGCACTGCCTTCTATTAAATATCTTATAGAAAGGGGAGCTAGATTGATTCTTGTGACGCATCTAGGCAGACCTAAAAATGGTCCAGATGATAGATTTAAATTAGATCCAGTAGCTAAGCGTCTCAGTGAGCTTCTTGGTTTCGAGGTGAAAAAATTACATGACTCTGTCGGCAAGGAAGTCGAAGATGAAGTTAATAAACTTACTGATGGTCAGGTTTGTTTACTTGAAAATATCAGATTCTATAAAGAGGAAGAGGAAAACGACCAGAATTTCTGTAAAAAATTAGCTGCCTTAGCTGATGTTTACGTTAATGATGCTTTCGGAACTGCTCACAGAGCGCATGCTAGCACTGCTGGTGTGGCTAGTTACCTTAATCCTGCGGTAGCTGGGCTGCTTATGGAAAAAGAAGTCGCTATGCTTGGTAGTAAACTTGATAATCCAGAAAGACCTTTCACTGCGATTATCGGCGGTTCTAAGATTAGCAGTAAGATAGCAGTTTTAAATACTTTAGTGAAGAAAGTAGACACTTTAATTATCGGTGGTGGTATGGCTTACACTTTTCTTAAAGCGAGAGGAGCTAGTATCGGTAAGAGTATCTGTGAAGACTCTCAGCTAGAAGTCGCTCGTCATATCTGTGCTTTGGCTGATGAGAATAATACTGCGATATTACTCCCAGAAGATGTTATTGGAACACCTGCTATTGATGCAGAAGGTAACGAGATAAACATTTTCGATAAATATGGCAGAGAAGATAAATTCGAGACTAAGATTTTAGAAGCCGATAGAATTCCTTCTAACTGGCAGGGTATGGACATAGGCCCAGAGACTAGAATCAAGTTTAGTAATTTAATAAGCCAGTCTAAGACAGTGTTATGGAATGGACCAGTGGGTGTATTTGAATATGCTGTGTTCGATGAAGGTACTAAAGACATAGCGATAGCATTAATGAATCTTACTGCTAAAGGCGGAGCGACTATAGTAGGTGGCGGTGATTCAGTTGCAGCTATAGAAAAATATGGTTTCGCTAAAGAAAAATTTACTCATGTAAGTACTGGTGGTGGAGCGTCTTTAGAATTTTTAGAAGGGCAAGTTCTTCCTGGAATAGACTGCCTAAATAAAAAAGAAGCACCTGCTGCTAGTGATGCTGCTAAGCCAGTCCATAAGAGTTTCGCTGAAGAGCTTAAAAGCTTAGAAAATGTATAGAACATGCTTAGAGTAATAGGGCTTGTTGCTAGCCTTACTTTTATTAGTAAGATTCTAGGTCTCATTCGGGATTTAGTTATCGCTCATTATTTTGGTACTTCAGTTTATTCTGATGCCTTTAATTTAGCCTATTTATTTACTGGAAATATTTTTATTATTTTCGGCTGTATAGGTGGCCCCATCTATAATTCAGTGGTGGCTATACTGCCTAAAGTTAAAAGATCGACACAGAAGCCTTTTCTCAAGAGGATTCTATGGCAGTCTATGTATATCTTTACAGCAGTAGCTTTAGTTATTTACTTTGCGAAACCTTATATTCTAAATGCCTTTATTGATAAGGCTAAGCACCTAGAATATTTTAATCTTACTTTGACGAATATAGATCTGCTTTTGATTTTGATTCTGATCACTGGACCGAATGCGATTATAGGAGCTCTTCTAAATATTTATAAAAAATATTTTATGTCGAGTATATCACCAGCGATTACCAATATAACCCTGATCGTTGCAGTGATGTTAAGTAATGTAAGTCTTTTTGGGATGTCTCTTGCTCTAGGAACTACTGTAGGCGGGCTTATCGCTTTATTTATTCAATGGCCTGCCTTTAAAAGGATTATGGATAAAGGGAATAAAAGTATTAAAGTCGATAAGCGAGAAATTCATGATTTTAATTTAATTCTTTATCCTGCACTTTTAAGTACAGGTTTCGCTCAGATAATGACTTTCGTTGATGGTTTTTTCTGTAGAGGTTTAGAGGAGGGTTCTTGGACTGCTGTGACTCTCTCTAGTCGTTTAATACAGATGCCTATGGGTATTTTAATTACCGCTGTTATAGTGCCCTTCTTCCCGAAGATATCTGTTCTAGTAAAACAGCAGAAGTTTGATGAAATTAAACGCAGGCTTCTAAAGTTAAACTTCAATCTGATACTGGTTTGTATACCAGCAGTAGTTATAGGCTGTATATGGCATGAAGAGATTATTCGTATGATTTTTGAGCGTGGCGCTTTTAATGCAAGGTCTACAGAAATGGTTTCCTCGTTATTTTATTATTTCAGTTTAGGAGCTATTCCTTATGTGCTGAAGGAGTTCTTGGTGAGAACGTTTTATAGCTTTGGTGATAGCCGAACACCACTTTATGTGATGATTGTAACTATTTTACTTAAGGCTGGACTAAACTATACTTTAATTCCAGTGATGGGTTTAAAGGCTTTAGCTTTCTCTATGATGGTTTTAAATATTATTAGTTTCCTTGCTCTTTTAGTGTTTTTTATAATTAGGTTCCGAAAGGAATATAAAACTATTAGTTAAGGATTTATAATTTCAACTTCGCTACAGCTAAGAGCTTAGCCACCACATCCTTATCTTCTAAAGTCGATAAATCTCCCTCTGGGAGTCTGCCTTGAGCTATGTCTTTAAGTAATCTGCGCATGACCTTTCCTGAACGGGTTTTGGGCAAAGCTTCACAGATGATAATACGCTCAGGTTTTGCATGTGCACCTATTTCACTTGCCACATGCTCTTTTAAAATACGCTCTCTCTCCTCTGTAGATTCATGACTTAGCTGACTATCAGTGGCATTCATTAAACCCTGTTTTAGAACTACAAAGGCTACTATGCCTTCTCCTTTTATTGCATGAGGAATTGCGATTACCGCAGATTCATTTACGGTCTGATGTTTTGCTAAAGCTGTTTCAATTTCAGCTGTCCCAAGCCTATGCCCAGACACATTAATGACATCATCATTACGCCCGCCAATTTTAATATAGCCCTCTGCATAAATATCAGCAAGATCACCAGGAAGGTAAGAGTCTGGAATCGTAGTCCAGTAGCCTTTTATATATCTATCAGGATTCTTATAGACACCCTTAAGCATAGATGGCCAAGGCTTAGAGATATGCAAAAGACCTTCAGGGTTTATTTCAGCAGAAATGCCTGGTAATGCTGGTCCTGCTGTTCCTGGAATCATATAATTTACGCCAGGTAAGGTGCTCAGCATAATCCCACCTGTTTCAGTCTGCCACCAAGTATCAACTATAGGACATTTAGACTTTCCTATATTTTGATAAAACCATTTCCACGTTTCGGTACCAATCGGCTCCCCTACAGAACCTAATAAGCGTAAAGAACTCAGATCGTGTTTCTCGATATATTCTAATCCCCAAGCCTGAAAGCTGCGTATCGCAGTAGGCGCAGTATAAAAGATATTTATTTTATATTTCTCGATTAAAGCCCAGTATCTATCAGCTTCTGGGAAATTAGGTGCACCTTCATAAATAAATACTGTTGCTCCATTAGCGAGCGGACCATAAGCTACATAACTATGACCTGTAATCCAACCAATATCAGCAGTACACCAATACACATCCTCGTCTTTAAGGTCAAATACCCATTTCGAGGTAAGTTTAGCCCACAGCAGATAACCCGCGGTATTATGCTCTATGCCTTTAGGTTTACCAGTACTGCCACTAGTGTAAAGTATAAAGGAAGTATCATTCCCTGAAAGCCATTCAGGAGTCTGTTCTGGAACTTCATGAGTACTAAGATTTAAATCTTTAATAGTTAAATTCGCAAGATCTTTAAGTTCCTGGTCTACATCATGGATTTGAATTTTTAATGAGCTTTGTGGGCTTAAGGGTTCTTTTACCCTTTTAAAAATTAGTAAATCTTCTACCGGACTGTTTCCACTTATAGCTTCAGTAGCGACTTCTAATAAGTTAACCATTTTGCCACGGCGATAAAAACCATTTTGGGTAATTAAAATTTTCGCAGAAAGCTCATCTATACGATCTTTCAGGGCATGAGCCGCGAATCCAGCAAAAACCACACTATGAATAGCTCCGATACGAGTACAGGCATGCATCGCTATAATAGCTTCAGGGCAAAGAGACATATAAATGCAGATCCTGTCACCTTTTCTCACCCCTAAATTTTTAAGATAGGCTGTAAATTCACAAACCCTTGCGTGCAATACTTTATAGCTAAGAATCTCTGACTCTCCAGCTTCATCTTCAAATATTAAAGCAGCCTTTCCCCCGCGGTCTTTCAAATGAATATCTAAGCAATTATAAGAAATATTAGTTTCACCATCTGGAAACCATTTATAGAAAGGTTTCTCACTATCATCTAAAGTCTGTGAAAAATCTTTATGCCAAAACAGCTCTTTTTGAGCGAGGTTTGCCCAAGTACCTAAATAGTCTTGCTGGAAAGAAGCTTCCAGATTTTTATAATTTTCTAAATTGAAATTAGCATGGGTTTTAAAATTTAAGGGTAGTGCAATGATCTTTTCTGAGTTGCTTTGCATAATATTAATGGTAAACCCAAAGCTGTTTTAATTTATTAAAATGGTGGACCCGAAGATGTGGATTCTTGACAAAGAATCCAGCGAAAAGGATGAACACGAGTGTTCGAAACACTTCGATCAAGTTTAATTTATTAAAATGGTGGACCCGAAGTGATTCGAACACTCGACCTCCTCGGTGCAAACGAGGCGCTCTACCAACTAAGCTACGGGCCCGTGAGATATCATTTTAATCAATTTTCACCCTTAAAAACATAAAAATATTTTTTTTTAGTTTTTACTTAGAATTTATAGGATTTACAAAACTCCTAAAAACCTAAAATAATCTCTAAAAACACTGCGACCATCAAGCCCACCCCAAGCCAACTATTAACCGTGAAAAATGCCAGCTCTAATTTTTCCTGTTTCGCAAGATGCTGCTCATAGATCAAGCCTCCTAAAAAGTAGAGTAGCCCCAGCTTATAAATCATCCCGAGTCCTAAACTTTCACCCGTTAAATAGAGTAACAAAACACTTATAAAATGAAATACTTTCACTAAACGAAGAGAATTTTCTTTACCAAATTTAGCTGGAATAGAATTTAATTTTCTCTCTCGATCAAATTCTATATCGGCAATAGCATAAACTATGTCAAAAGCTGCTACCCAAAAGGCAACTGCAAAAAACAAATAGAACGGTGCTATATGATTAAAGCTCCCACTAATAGCGATCCACGCTCCGAGTGCAGCACCACCCAAGGTAGTACCTAAAAATAAATGACAAAACCAGGTGAAACGCTTTAGATAGGGATATAAACAAACCCAGATTATTGGAATCGGCAATAATATCTGACACAGCCTTGGTAACTGAAAAGCACTGAAAATTAATAATAAAATTCCTAAAAGTGAAAAAATCCAAGAACTATTTACTGAGATCTTTCCAGCTGGTATTTCTCTATCTTTAGTTCGTGGATTTAAAGAATCAAGACCAGCATCAATAATACGATTTAAAGTCATACCAGCCGATCTAGCACCGAAAAGACATAAAAATATCCACAAAAAAACTATTAAGTCTGGCTTAAATTCTGGATTTAAACTCTGTTCATAACGCACTGATAATAAAGCACTGATAATAACGAAAGGCAGCGAGAACAGAGTATGTTCAAGTTTAATCATTTTCGCCCAAGTTATAAAAGTGTTTATGATATTTACTTTCATGAGATCCAAAACATAATACTAAAATATCATTAGCCTTTCACCACAGGGTCAACTGCACTCAATAAATTACGCCTATGTGAGTTCCTAAGTTTAAAATCCATATCATCTACAGAATCTACAGCCATATCCCAAGCTGTGTATATCTGATATTTCTTACCCTCACGCAGATCACCAGCCACGTAAAAACCACTCACTGAGCTCTCCCCCTTCTCATTAGTTTTCACATTACCCTTTTCGCTAATCTCAGCACCTAAATTTTTAGCGATTTCATTATAGGCTATCTGCCCAAGCATCGGAAAAGCCACCTGTACTGGTTCTTCATGCGACTCCCCTTCTGCATTTTTAATCTGAAAAGCCTTTAAATTTTTAGCCTCATCACTAATGATAGAGAGTATTTCACCAGTAATAACCTTAATCTTATAAAGCTCTATTAACTTAGATAGATCAGCGTCACCAAGCCACTCTGGAGCTTTACCATTAGTGAAAATCTTCATTTCAGGCGGTGAATATCTTTCATGTAAAAGAACCGCTACCCAAGCGGCTGTAGAGCCATGCCCGATAGTCGCCGCCACTTTATTAATAACTTTATGACCATCACAACGAATGCAGTAGTCTATATCACCCTTATTCGCATACGGCAGTATAGGCTGAATTGAGCCCTGTATCTCTGGCTGAATATCCATAATCCCTGTAGCTAAAAGCACGTATTTAGCTTGGTATTTATTAGCGTTACTATCTTCTAAAGTAAAAGTCCCGTCTTCAGCTCTAGTAACAGTCTTCACCTCATCATTAATACTGGTAAGCTTTTTAGAAAAATATTCATGCCCTTCTATCCAAGTAAAAGTCTCTTTAACGCTGTCTATTACTGCCATTTTCTTATCAAACATAAGTGGCATATTAACGACTTTTCTGACCCATAAAGCCCGAGAACGCTTATTAGTCTGCTTAGAGCCTTTAAATATAATCGTCTCACGATTATTTAAGACCGCCCTTAGCATTCCCATGGAACCCGCCGCTCCAGCACCTATAACTGCTATATCGTAGATTTTAGACATTAAATTAACCCTTTAGCTATAATTACAGCGTGACTTTAGTATACATTCTAATTGCAAGTACTTTAGTAAGTCTAGGTATAATCCCAGTCTCCGCTATACTACTAACTATTTTTAAAGACAGTTACCAAAAACTATCTTTTTTATTTCTCAGCTTTTCCCTTGGAATCCTTTTAGGCTCTGCTTTTTTCGATTTAATTCCACATATCATAGAACATTTAGAGCTTAGAGAAGCTTCTGTATATTTAGTCGCAGGCATAATTCTATTCTGGTTAATCCATAAAATTATTCTTAAACGCAGATGTTCACACGATGGTCACGATCATGGTGCAGCAGGTGCTTTACTACTCTGGGGTGATGCTATTCATAATATTACCGATGGCGTTATTATCGCCAGCTCATTTCATCATTCTTTCTCGCTGGGCTGGGTAGTCACTGGTACTGTAGCTTTACATGAATTATCACATGGCGTAAGCGAGTTCGCCGTGCTTTTAAATAGTGGTTACTCGAGAAAGAAAGCCATACTCTACTATGCTCTAAGCTCTAGTACTACGATTATCGCAGCTCTTATAACGCATTTCAGTTTAGATTATTTAGATCATTTCGTGCCTTATGTCTTACTAATGGCAGCGGCTAATTTTATCTATGTCTCACTTGTAGAGCTAGTTCCTAATCTAAATCAGGAAACACAGTTTCGTAAAATCATTTTGCAGTTTTTATTAGTTTTACTGGCCTTGTTTATTGCTTATAATCTGTAGGGATTAGCAAATAAAATAGGCTCTGTTAAAACAGATGGTTCTATTTAAGTTTTAGAAATTCAGGTAGATCTACTGGATCACGATAAGTTTTCTCACGAGCTTTAGCTTCAGGAGTTTTAGCCATAGAGCTAGAAGTAATAGGAGTTTTGATAGTAGATTTATTATTATAAGCACTCTTATTATTCGAGAAGAACAGATTATTAGGATTACCTGTTGATGCAGAATTACTAGTGCTGTTAGTACCAAAAGTACTACCGATTAGGGATGAGAAAGAAGATTTACCTTCTTTAGGGCTATGAGATGCTGTATTAGAGAAGCCTCTAGGCATTTCAGTTTCTTGTGCTGCAAAACCAGTCGCTATAACAGTGATCTGAATTTCACCTTGCATTCTTTCATCGATTACCGCACCGATAATAATATTCGCATCTTCGCTAACTTCATCATAGATAGATTCAGCAGCTTCATTAACTTCGTGAAGTGTAAGATCAGCACCACCTGTAACATTGAAAATGATTCCAGTAGCACCTTTAATAGTGTTTTCTAGAAGAGGTGAATTAATCGCTTGGCGAGCAGCTTGTATAGCTCTACCTTCACCAGAAGATTTACCCATACCCATAATCGCATTACCAGCAGCTAGCATAACGCTTCTTACGTCAGCGAAATCTACGTTAATAAGACCTGGAACAGTGATGATATCACTGATACCTTGCACACCTTGAAGTAAAACATTATCAGCCAAAGAGAAAGCAGCAGACATACTAGTCTGTCTTTCAGTGATGTCTAGAAGTTTATCGTTAGGTATAACGATAAGAGCGTCTACTTTACCTTTAAGCTCGGCGATACCTTCTTGAGCTAATCTGATTCTTTTTCTACCTTCGAAGCTAAATGGCTTAGTTACTACACCTACAGTGAGTATGCCCATTTCTTTAGCTACGTCAGCGATAACACAAGAGCTACCAGTACCAGTTCCACCGCCCATTCCAGCTGTGATGAAAATCATATCAGCATCAGATAGTGCATTTTTAATTTCTTCTTTGCTCTCTTCAGCAGCACCACGACCAGTTTCAGGATTACCACCTGCGCCTAGACCTCTAGTTAATTTAGATCCTAATTGGATTTGGTTAGCTGTCTGAGAATTTTTTAGGGCCTGAGTATCAGTGTTAGCCACCCAGAACTCTACAGAATTTAAGCCAGAGCGAATCATGCCATTGATCGCATTACAGCCCGCTCCACCAGTTCCAAAAACTTTAATTTTCGCACCAGATTGGTTATTATCAAAATCAGAAAAACTCATATAGCTTAGATACTAAAGCCATATGAGAAAGCCGTCAAGAGAATTTCAAAAATTTTTGAATCCCTTAACTTCAGGCTTCTGCCCTTTCTTATTTATAGTCAACGTTTTCTTATGACTGCTATTAGGGTTAATTTGTTCCATAATTTTTTTCTGTTTTTTAGAAAGTCCTAAATTCTGCATTAAAGCTAGAGGATCTAAGGAAGCTGGAGCTGTCTCTGGGGATTTAAACATGGAAAGCATAGGAGCCATGGTTTTAAACATCTGGCTCATTTTATTAAACTCTGAAACCATCTGATCTATATGTTTAGAATCTAAACCAGAGCCTTTAGCTATACGCTGTTTACGCGAACGTGAAGATGCATCAGTGTATAGTAACTGAGGATTTAGCTTTTCTTGTTTAGTCATGCTGCCTATGGCAGCTTTAAATTTAGTAATTTTCCTAGAGCTTTCCTGAATAAGATTCTCCTGCTGTAAAGAAGATAAACCCATCTGCTTCATCATCGAACCCATGCCCATCATCTTTGCGATAGAACCCATGTCACCTAGCTTAGACATCATGTTTTGAGCGCTAATGAAGGTTTCATAATTAAAGTTACCTTTCATAAGTTCAGCTTCTAGTCGCTGAGACTCTTCTTCCTCAAATCGTTTATGCGCGCGCTCTACTAAAGACAGGACATCCCCCATGCCTAAGATACGACTCGCTATTCTATGCGGGTGAAAGTTTTCTAAGTCCTCTAGCTTCTCGCCGACTGACGCTAATTTAATCGGTTTTTTAATTGCTTCAGCGATAGAAAGCGCAGAACCGCCCCTAGTGTCACTATCTAACTTACTTAAAGCGACAGCAGTAACGCCTATCTGCATATCGAAAGCTTGTGCGACATTTGCAGACTCTTGACCTATCAGCGAGTCTATTACTAAAAGCTTTTCACTAGGCTTAATTTTCTTCTCGAACACTAATAGCTGAGCCATTAGGTCAGTATCTATCTGTAAGCGACCAGCCGTGTCATAAATTACTACATCGTATTTATTTTCATTAATCTGTTTTTCAGCGAGGCTAGCCACTTCCATTAAATTCTGAGTCGCAGGTATTTCTAAAAAGTCTACGCCAGCAGACTCTGCGAGGATAGATAACTGCTTTATCGCAGCTGGTCGCTGTAAGTCACAAGGGACTAAAAGAATCTTTAAGCCCTGGGCTTTTAGGTTATAAGCCAGTTTCCCTGCTAGAGTGGTTTTACCAGAACCCTGAAGTCCGAGTAGCATTATGGAATTTACAGAACCCTTTTTAATATTAAGGTTTAGTTCTGTACTTAACTCTTGTTCCTGATTAGGATCACCACCGAGTATCTCTATCAGTGCGTCATTGATGATTTTAACTACTTGCTCACCAGGTTTAATTCCCCTAAGGACTTTTTCGCCATAGGCTTCTTTTTCTACCCTATCTATAAAAACCTTTACAGCATTGAGGCTTACGTCAGCCGACAGTAAAGCTTTTCTGATATCCTGAATAGCAGATTCAATATTCGCTTCACTGATCTTGCTTTGACCAGTTAAAAACTGTATACTATCTTGTAATTTCTCTGTTAATTGATCGAACATTGGATTTTAATTTTAGCAAATGCGCATCACCTTGATTTTAGTAGTCTTATTCACCTTACCCTTGGTAAATAGTTTTTTCGTGAATACGATTACACTCGTAAAAAATATTAGTGAGTATGTCTATTTAAGGCAGAAGAAGCAGGATTTAATCTGCAAAAAGCAGGATCTCTCTGAAAGGATAAAAACTTTTAATTCTAGTGCGAGTATTAAGAGGACTATTAAAGAGAGGATTAAATTAATAGAGGCTAATGAGATTCTTTTGAGGTTGGGTTAGGAAAGTCTCCTACCAAGTAATTTCAAAGCTATACTTTAAATATGTCTGCTACCCTAAAGCGAGATTTAGAAAAAACGATAAAAGAATTACTTCAGGATTTTCCGTGTGTAGTACTTCTAGGAGCTCGGCAGGTAGGTAAATCTACCCTCTTAAAGAAGGTATTACCAAATGCTGAATTTGTTGATTTAGAGAGAAAAGACACTCTTGAGATGTTGAGCGCTGAGCCAGAATTGTTTTTAAGAGAAGCTTCCTTGCCCTTGATTATTGATGAAGCTCAATTCTGCCCAGAACTCTTTCCAGCTCTAAGGGTTAAGATAGATGAAGATAGAAAAAAACATGGACGTTTTTTAATCAGTGGCTCTAGTTCGCCGCAGCTTCTTAAAAATATTAGCGAATCACTAGCTGGCAGGGTGGCTATTTTAGAAGTGCCAACTTTAACTTGGTCTGAGGCTTTTGAGCTTCGCTCATCTAAATTCTATGATTATTTAGATAAACCTGAAAAATTTATAAATCTAAAAGAACTTTATAAGCTAGAAAAGCTTCAGGAGTTAGCTTTGTTTGGCTTATATCCAGAGGCTTTCCTGAAAAGAAAAAAATTATCATCTTACGATACTTGGGTTAGATCATATTTTGACACTTACATAGAAAGAGATATTCGCACTTTATTTCCTAATTTAAAATTAGATAGTTACAGAAGGTTTATTAAAATGCTGGCTTTCTCTTCAGGTGAGCTTTTAAATGCTTCTAGCTTTGCTCGTTCTTTAGATATTTCTCAACCTTCAGTTAAAAATTATATGGAAATAGCAGAAGGGACTTTTCTTTGGCGGCGTTTAGACTGTTATCGTGAAAATGCAAAAAAGCGTCTCGTGCAAATGCCTAAAGGGCATTTAAGAGATAATGTGATTTTAAATTATCTTCTTAATATCAATACTGTAGATGATTTGAAGTCTCATCCACAGTTTGGAAGGATTTGGGAAGGTTTTATTATAGAGCAGATTATTAAAAATCTTGATCAGAGACTCTGTAAACATAAAGAATTTTTTTATAGAACCCATAATCAGGCTGAGATTGATTTAATAGTTCAGGGACGCTTCGGCTTAATACCTATAGAAATTAAATCTGGATTAAGCGTGAAGAGGGAGCAGTTAATAGCGATGAAGAACTTTATAGAAGAACATAACTGCCCTTATGGAATACTGATTAACAGTGCAGAAAAGGTTTTAAAGTTATCAGAAAAAATATATCAAGTGCCAGTGAGTTTTATTTAAGGTAATGATAGAGATCACTAAAACTATCAGCCTCTATTAGTAAAAACTTCTGAAATACCTGAAGCTACTGAATTCAAAAGAGAACTCAACGATAAACTTGAGAAAACAGTCATCTCTTTTCTTAATTCTAAAACAGGTGGAGATATTTTTATTGGAGTTGGCGAGGTAAAACACTTATTCACATTGTGGTTTCTGGTGGTACTGAAAAACCTTATTACTTAAAATCATCAGGAATGTCTCCTAAAGGCTGTTTCATAAGAGTTGGTACAGGCATTAAGCCCATGGAAATAAATATGATAGAGAGCTTATTTGCTTCTAGAACGAGAAACTCACTTAGGAATATAGTTTCACCTCGCTATATGGATCATGCATTCTCTCAGTTGAAAATTTATTATCAAGAGAAAGGCTTTAATACAAACGATTCTTTTCTACAGAATTTAGATTTATATACCCAAGAAGGAAAATTAAATTATGTGGCTTATCTTTTAGCAGACCAAAATAGCATCTCTTTCAAGCTTGCAAAATATGCAGGTGTTGCTTTCCGTTGAAGAGTTTTTTAGCGGACGATCAATGCCTCGTAATCGTGAATTAATGAGGATATTTTACGATAAAAGTATTTTTAGACTAAGCGAAAATTTTCTTGAAGTTGCTTTTCCCTTCTCCAAGGAGTATTTAAGTCTCACCCCCCAAGTCACCCCCCAAGTCAGGCGTTTATTAAGTAGTCTAAGCAAAGAAATGACAAGAACACAGATTCAAGACAGCCTTGGATTAAAAGATAAAAAGAATTTTCAAGATAAATACCTGAGTCCAGCACTGGTAGAAGGATTGATTGAAATGACTGTTCCAGATAAACCTAAAAGTAGTAATCAAGGATATAGGCTTTCTAGTGAGGGGGCGGAGTTAAAAAGACTTTTGGAGGATTTATAAAATTCTTTATCATTCATCTAAAGCATCAATGTAGGAAAGCATTTGGCGAGGATTAGTGATATAAGTATCTTGGCGTTTTTGCTCATCATTAGCAGCGTAAACTAAGATCTTTCCATATTTTAAATCGGGGAAGGTTTTTTCAAAGTAATCTAAATTTTTTAAAAAATCCTTTGTAAAGGTTTCAGCAGATTTGATCTCTATAGGTAAATAATGGTTCCCGATGTTATAAATAATATCAATCTCTTTCTGTGAGCCATCTCTATAAAAACAAAGATTGTTTTTTTTGCCATTATTATAGCGGTGCTTAATCAATTCATTTACAACTAAATTTTCAAAAAGATTCCCTCTCAAAGGATGACTGTGAAGGTGCTTCTCTTTCTCTATGTCTAATAAATAAGCTGCAAGCCCTGTATCGTAAAAATAAATCTTCGGTGATTTAATAAGCTGCTTTTTAATATTAGTAAAAAATGGCGGTAGCAGATAAATAATATAGCTAGCCTCTAGTATACTGATCCACTCTCTAATAGTGTTGTGTGACACGCCTAGATCGTCTCCGAGGTTTTGATAGTTAAGAATCTGCCCGACTCGTCCAGCACAGAGTTTCAAAAATTTCTGGAATAAATGTAAATTTTTTAATTCACTAATCTCTCTTACATCCCTCTCTACATAGGTTTTTACGTAATCTCTCATAAAAGCTTCTACTGGAATGTCTTCCTCATATAATTTAGGATAGCTACCCTTAAAGATAAGCTCATCATAAGATGGTGGTTCTTTATAATAACTATTAATTTCTTTTAGGCTGTATGGAAGTAAACTAATAATCGCGGTTCTGCCTGCTAAAGACTGGTTTATGGAGTCTAAAAGATTAAATTGCTGTGACCCAGTCAGGATAAACATTTCTTTTACTTTTTTTTCATCGACTATTGCTTGAATATATGAAAGTAAAATTGGCACTCTTTGAATTTCATCTAAGATTGCACCATCGGGGTATTGGCTTAAAAAGCTCTCTGGGTCATCCTGTGCGAAGCTTCTAGATTTAGGATGTTCTAAATTAACATAGGGCTTATTTTTAAAGATCTTTTTAGCGATAGTAGTTTTACCAGACTGCCTAGGACCAGTAATAGTTATTACTTCATATTTTTTAGCGATGGATTTTATATATTTTTCAATATCTCTTTTAATCGGCATATTTTACTTTTACCCAATAAATTGTAAGTACTACTTACAATTTATTGGAATCTTTTTTAATCATATAATAACTTGAGAAAACAGTTATCTCTTTTCTTAATTCTAAAACAGGTGGAGATCTTTTTATTGGAGTTGGTGATGATGGACACATATTCATATTGTGGTTTCTGGCGGTACTGAAAAACCTTATTACTTAAAATCATCAGGAATGTCTCCCATTCTCTCAGTTGAAAATTTATTATCAAGAGAAAGGCTTTAATACAAATGATTCTTTTCTACAAAATTTAGATTTATATACCCAAGAAGGAAAATTAAATTATGTGGCTTATCTTTTAGCAGACCAAAATAGCATCTCTTTCAAGCTTGCAAAATATGCAGGTGTTGCTTTCCGTTGAAGAGTTTTTTAGCGGACGATCAATGCCTCGTAATCGTGAATTAATGAGGATATTTTACGATAAAAGTATTTTTAGACTAAGCGAAAATTTTCTTGAAGTTGCTTTTCCCTTCTCCAAGGAGTATTTAAGTCTCACCCCCCAAGTCACCCCCCAAGTCAGGCGTTTATTAAGTAGTCTAAGCAAAGAAATGACAAGAACACAGATTCAAGACAGCCTTGGATTAAAAGATAAAAAGAATTTTCAAGATAAATACCTGAGTCCAGCACTGGTAGAAGGATTGATTGAAATGACTGTTCCAGATAAACCTAAAAGTAGTAATCAAGGATATAGGCTTTCTAGTAAGGGACTTGAGTTAAAAAGAGTTTTGGGGGGATTTATAAATTTACCCTCCCATAATCTCCTGTAACTGACGCATCTGCGAGTCTTCATGAATGATTACCCCACTAAAGCCATAAGCTTCTATCGTCTCATCTAGAGAGGATTTCTGCTGATAATGCTCACTTAAAAATTCTAATAGTTCATGCTTATATTCAGTATCTTCATTACCTCTTAGATGTTTACCTTTAGTTTCTATGAGGATATAGTCGAATTTATTTTTCTGCTCATGCTGTTTTTTGATTAGAAAATCTGGATAAATACGGCGTTTTTCCCAGCCCTGTAAATAATAGTCCTGACGCTCATTGATTCTATGCCACCAAGCGGTTTTACTGAAATCATATTCGAGCTTAGACACACAGTTTCTCTCTAAGTCATTAAACCAAATGGCGTAAAGCGGACTGAAGAGATTTTTTTTCGCGACCCTGCCATCTTTTAGCGTAAATTCTTCTAGTTCTTTAGGGCTGTCCAGCTCTAGCTCTCTTGGTATCTCATAATATTCTTCTTGAAGAGAGAAATCTAATTTATTTTCCTTAGACCATTTTTTGAAGAGCTTTTCAGCTTCATCATAAATTTGTTTTTGTAAATCTAATTTAATTTCTTCTATTAAACCTAAAGCATCTCTATGTTTACTAATTAGATCTAGATGAGGTTTTAGAATATCGTAAGCTATCCATGCGTTGGGGATCAGGTCTTTAAACTTATGTAGAATATGAATCGGCTCTAGCTGAGTTTTCTGTTTATTTAATTTTTTTTCTATTGCATCTATATCGAAAAGTTTTAAAGTTTCAGAATCAAGGTCATAGTCTAGCTTTTTAATGGTATCGAATTGGTCTGAATTTTCATAAGAGCTGAGATCATGGTTGAGCTTGATTTTAGACCAGTCTATTTCTGGAAGTATATGTTCTATCCAGTTAAATTCAGTAGATTCGCCCGATTCTAGTTTTAAAGTTATTTTTGGGAGGTAAATCTTTTCTTCTTTGAAATTTTCATTTCTTTTGATTTTTACTTTTCTAGGACTTAGATTTTTTTGGGCTTCTGGATTATTTTCATCTTGAGTTCTTAAAGAGTTTTTTATATCACCGTAACCATGCTCTTCTAAAGACTTCTTAATTCCATCCGCCACCTCTTTAACATTACTGTTAAACATATAAACGAAGCTTTCATTTAATTCAGGATAATCTGGAATCTGCTTAGTATAAGGCTGCCGTAAGATTCGACCTAGCATTTGAGTTAAGGCTGTTTCAGCAAGGGTAGTATCTAAATTACATAATACATAAGCGAAAGGACAGTCCCAGCCCTCTGCTATAGCATGTTTCGTGATAATGTATTTAATTCTACACTTGGGACTAAGAAGATTTATTTTCTCCAAATCATCTTTCTCAGAGGATTTAATGGCTATTTCTTCTAAGGCTATTCCAGTTTTTAATAAATAGTCTTTTACATCTTCTGCATGAATGTATTTAGAGTCTCTTGTGTCCTTGCCAGTTCTTTGAACTCGAATTAGGATGATGGGGCGAATATATACATTATCTTCTGCCTGATTCATTTCTGCGAACTTATCTAGCTGCCTAAGTTTTTCTAAAGACCTATCTAAGCAGTTATGCCAGTTATTTCCAGCGGTCTGGGTTATATTGATAGGCATCTTAATCATCTGTTCTTTCCAGAGATCAAAGCCCTTAGCTTCATAGAGAATGCTAGATCTCTCTGA